>DKTR01000056.1:663-30357 GCA_002473385.1 Lachnospiraceae bacterium UBA7225 | reverse complement strand
ATTAGAATAACTAAAGTATAGAAAAAAGGAGATGGAATGTCAATAAAAAATTGTAGCAGCTGCACTGCTTGTTTATACAGGTTAGTGTATCAGGTGCCCATGTAGTCCTGCGTACGGGTACGCAGCCTGCCTGTTCACTGAGACTGGACGTTCATTCGAAAAATGGAATAACAGGATTGGGGAAATTATTTTAAAATAGATATCAGAGTGTTAAAGTGGCAGTAACAGATAACACTGCAACCATAAAAGGAGGATTTTACATGAAAAAGCAGATGAGTATGTTACTGGCAGCTTCTATGCTGCTCACCACGGCAACGGCAGGGATGACAGGAGTGGATGCGCGGGCATCTGAGGGACTGATCGGCGTTTGTATGCAGAATATGTCCAGCAGTATCAATGAACTCCAGTCTGCTGCACTGAAAGAAAAATTTGAGGCACAGGGCTATGAGGTGCAGGTGGTTTCAGCGGACGACAGCGTTTCCACCCAGACACAGCAGATTCAGAACTTTATTCTGATGGGGGCAAAAATGCTGGTAATCCTGCCCTGTGAGATCGAGACATTGGAGGATTCTCTTCTGGAAGCGACGGATGCAGGAATTAAGGTTGTGATCAGCGGCGGCACCGGCACAATATCGGAAGATGCCTATGATGCGGTTTCCTGTGACGATGAATATATGATCGGTATGTACGTGGCTTCCATCACCAAAACCTGGGTGGAGCAGAATCTTGATCAGGAAGGCGACTGGGACGTGGCATTTTTAAGTTCCACCATCAGCGCGGATGCAAAGAGCCGCTGCGCGGGTGAGGCACAGATCATTGGGCCGTATCTGAAAAATGAAGACGGAGAATATGTGAATCTGGTAGGAGAAGTAGTAGAGGAAGCAGATAAGATTGAGAATCCGGTTTACTGTGAGATGATCGCGGAGCGCGTGGAGGATCTTGCTTCCAGCACTACCGAGATGGATATTTCAGGAGATAACCGCTCGGTTGTGGCGGGTGTGCTCACCGATAACCCGAAGGTGCGTGTGCTGATCGGCTATAATTCCCTTGTATCCACTGCGGGCAGCCAGTATATTATGGATACTTATCCGGAGGATGAGCAGCAGGAATTCGCGTTCTTCTCCGCGGGCGTTATGGGAGATGAGTATGAATATCTGATTGGTTCCGTTGCAGATGGCGCGGGTACAGAGAGTGTATTCCGCGGAGCATGTCAGTTCGGCGGCGGAGATGCAGCGGCGACGCTTGCTAACCTGGCGGATGCTGTTATGAACGGTGAGGCAGGGGTGAATTACGGTAAGAAAAATCCGAACAGCATAGGACTGTTTTATCCGATCGACGCAGAACTGAATAACGGAGTGGCGAGTCTGGTATGCTTTGATACGCCGTCACATATTGAAGATTATACATATGAAGAGGTTCTGGCGCAGGAAGGACTGATGACCTACTGGGATTCCGAAAACGGCTACAACGAGAACATGGAAGAGGCGACTGTGATGGATATGGGCGGCGCTCCGGCAGCGGAGACGGCAGAGGGTGCAGTCTATACATATGAAAGCGAGGGCCCGATGGGGGCAGAGACGCTGCGGTTTATACTTGCGGAGGATGGAAGCTGCCAGTTTTCACTTCCGGGAAATGCCATGATCGTGGACGTTTACGCAGGAACATATGTGATGGACGGACAGACTGTGATGATCACTGGTCTGACGAATGTGGACGAGACCTCAGAATACAAAGTGCCGGGACTTTGGAGCTTTATTGATAGCGCGACAGGCGATTGCACGATAACGATTGACGAAGCGGCAGGCACCTTTACACCGGTCGGGTAATGAGGAGGCAGTATGCTGAAACTGGAACATATCACAAAAACTTATCCGGGTGTAAAAGCGTTGCAGGATGTTTCGCTGAGCTTTGAGCAGGGCGAGGTACATGCCCTACTGGGGGAAAACGGGGCAGGAAAATCGACGCTGATCAAAATTATCGCCGGAGCAATTGCGCCGGATGCGGGTGGAAAGCTCTGGTTTGACGACAGAGAATATCCCTGCATGACGCCTGCGCTTTCTGCACAGAACGGCGTGGCAGTTATCTACCAGGACGTCAATCTGGTGGTCAATATGACGGTCGCGGAAAATATTTTTATGGGCAGAAAAATGGGAAAGGGTTACAGCAGGAAGCGCTTGAATCTTCTGGCGCAGGAGCTGTTTGACGAATACGGTTTTGAGCTTGATCCGGCTGCGCGGGTAATATCGCTCTCCCCCGCTATGCAGCAGATGGTGGAAATCGCCAGAGCAATCTCAAACGAAGCGAAAATTATGATTATGGATGAGCCGACGGCTCCGCTGGCATCCAGGGAAGTGGATTTATTATTTGACATCATCCGCAAGCTGAAGAAAAAGGGCGTGACGGTGATCTATATTTCACACCGCATGGAGGAGGTTTTTGAGATTACGGAGCGGATCTCGGTCCTGCGCGACGGGGAATATGTAAAGACTATCCGGACGAAAGACACAAACCGGCAGGAGCTGGTAAATCTGATGGTCGGACGTGAATTGAATGAGACATTTCCGGAGCGGCAGAACAGCCGGGGAGATGTCATACTGGAAGCGAAAAAGCTGACCGGAAACAGTGTGGAGCAGATTGATTTTCAGCTTCATAAGGGAGAAATCCTCGGTTTTGCCGGCCTGGTAGGCTCGGGACGGTCTGAGACGATGGAACTGCTCTGCGGGGCGAAAAAGCTGGAGAGCGGGGAAATTGTTCTGCGCGGGCAGCGGGTGAGGATCAAATCCCCGTCAGACGCTATCCGCCAGGGAATTGGCTGGATACCGGAGGACCGCAAGGAACAGGGCGTGATTCTGCACAACACAGTGCTGTTTAATACGTCACTTTCCTGTATGGACAAGCTGACAACTTTCGGCTTTATCAGTAAAAAGAAAAATGAAGAGACTGCGGAAAAATACCGCGCGGATTTACAGATCAAGGTTCCGCATATCCGGCAGATGGTTATCAATCTGTCGGGCGGAAATCAGCAGAAGGTAGCGCTTGCAAAAACACTGGCGGCAGACCCGGATATCATCATTTTTGATGAGCCGACAAAAGGCATTGATGTCGGGGCAAAGCAGGAAATTTATCATCTGATGAACCGCCTCGCTGGAGAGGGAAAGGCAATTCTTATGGTATCCTCGGACATGGAGGAAATTTTAGGAATGTCGGACCGGATTATTGTGTTGTACGAGGGCAGATGTGCCGGGGAATTATCGCGCGGGGAGTTTTCGCAGGAAACGATACTCCGGCTCGCATCGGGAATGCAGAAGGAGGAAGCTTAAAAAATGGAGAATAAATCACTGATCAGACGGATTGGAAGATATTTTTACCAGGAGGGGACGGTGTACATCATTCTCCTGGTGCTGGTAATCTTCTTCTCCATATTTAATCCGCTGTTTTTATCACCGCGGAATATTTATAACTTAATTACCCAGAGTACCTATATTGTGATCGCCGGAATGGGCATCTGCTTCGTTATGATCGGCGGCGGAATTGATCTGTCGGTAGGAACGCAGATGGCGGTTGTGGGCTGTGTGTCCGGTATTATTATGCTGGAGACGGATCTGCCGTTTTTCGTAGTATGGCCGGTCGGTATTGTGCTTGGCTTTCTGATGGGCACTCTGAACGGCATTATCGCATCGAAGCTGAAGCTGTTTCCGCTGATTGTTACAATCGCGACCAGTGAGGTTTTTAAAGGAATCGCCTATACAATTACCTCATCGAAATCTTATTCCGGAATGCCCGCCGGCTTCCGGGTACTCTATAAGACAAAGTTTCTGGGGCTGCCACTGGATGTATATCTGGCAGTTCTGGTGGTTGCGGTGACCTGGATTGTGCTGAACAAGACGCATTTCGGGCGGGATATTCTTGCTGTCGGCGGCAATAAGGAATGTGCAAGACTGTCCGGCATTAAGGCGGATCTGATCCAGACTCTGTGTTTTTCTTTAACGGGAGCAATTTTTGCAATTGCAACGCTGGATATGCTGGCGCAGCAGAATATGACTTCAGCGACAACCGGTCCGGGCACGGAAATCACCTGTCTGACGGCGGCGATTATCGGCGGTATCAGCATGATGGGCGGAAAAGGAAATGTAACCGGAATGGTGGCGGGCATCTTTGTTATGCAGATGATCGCAAACGGAATGCAGCTTGCCGGCTGGGGAAGTTACACGCAGTATACGGTGAAGGGCATTATTCTGCTGCTGGCAATCAGCTTTGATGCACTGAAGAACCGTCCGCGTCCGATGGTAAGAAATCATAAAGAGAATAAAGATATGGGAGAAAAGAAAGCGGCGTAGGCTGCAGGAAAGGAGTATATTACGGTGGAAGAGAGAGGGAAGACGGGCAGGATGCCCGCCGGGACAGAGAGACCGCCGAAAGGGGGGATGCCCCAGATGGGGAAAAAGCCGGGCGGACCGCCTCCTGGCTGGCAGCCGCCGATGGCGGATATTAGCTGGGTGAAGAGAAAATATCTGGATATTCCGTATGCATGTGAGAGTAGGGCACAGTGTCTGGATATTTATTTGCCGGAGGAGGGAAACGGTCCCTTCCCGGTGCTGGTGTATATTCATGGCGGAGGATTCGCCTTGGGCGATAAGCGCGATGATCATATGAATGCTTATCTGGAGGGCATTTTAAGAGGCATGGCGGTAGTTGCGGTGGAGTACCGTCTGAGCGGGGAGGCAGTTTTCCCGGCAGCGGTGCTGGACTGCCGGGAGGCTGTCCGGTTTCTGAAGGTACATGCGCAGGAATACCGGCTGGACGCAGAAAGAATCGTGGCGATTGGCGGCTCTGCGGGCGGAAATCTGGCGGCGATGCTGGGTATGAATATTCCGAACGGGGAATTTACGGGGGAACAGGAGAAGCTTCTCTGTGAGGAAACGCCCTTTGTGAAGGCGGCGGTTGACCAGTTCGGACCAATGAATTTTAAATTGATGGATGAGCAGGCGCGGGCGAACCGTATCAGCCATGCGGATCATGACGAACCGTTTTCACCGGAATCAAAATATCTTGGCTGTGCATTGCCGGATGTCTCTGATGAGCTTTGTGCCATGGCGGATCCGGCGACCTATATCAGCGATGCCATGGCCCCGATGCTTGTGCAGCATGGCACGGCGGACCGCCTGGTTCCGTATGAGCAGTCTGTGGAATTTGTCGAAGCGATACGGAAAAAGCTGGATCGGGAGCGCGTTGCCTTTGTGCCGCTGGAAGGAGCGGATCACGAGGATAAGATGTTTTTTGAGAAAGAAAACATGGATCTGGTGTTTACGTTTATTTCTAATTATATTTGATGCAAAAAGGAGAGGCAGCTATGGAACAGGTGAATGTGATTAACAGAACAATGGAGCTTTCGGAGTGCGCTTCCGAATGGTTTTTCGATGAAAAATACCGGTGCTGGTGCCTGGAGGATGTGCTTTATACAGAGAAGGCGACGACGCCGAAATTCCAGCGCCTCAGCATTTTTGTACCGGAGCCGTACATGACGAAGGGCGGAGAAATCAATCAACAGGGTACGATGAACGGCTATTCGGCAGAGACAGTGCCGGTGATTTTTGAAAACAATTCGGCGGGCTATATGCAGATGCCCCATGTCTGGCTGGAGGGACCGCGCTGCTATGCGCAGCAGTATCTGGAGCGGGGCTTTGTGTATGTATCCTGTGGAAACCGTGGCAGAGAGACGCGGGATGCAGATGGGAGGCTGTGCGGGAAAGCACCGGTGAATCTGGTGGATTTAAAGACGGCGATCCGTTTCCTGCGGCATAACCGTGCAGTTCTGCCGGGCAATTTTGACCGCATGATATCTGTCGGCTGGAGTGCGGGCGGCGCAATGTCCACTCTTCTGGCGGTGACGGGCAACAGCGCGGATTATCTGCCGCTTCTGGAAGCAAACGGTGCTTTTCCGGACGAGCGGGACGATGTTTTTGCGGCGCAGATTTATTGCCCGATCATTGATCTGGAGCATGCGGATTCTGCCTATGAATGGATGTTTGCGGCGGATCACGAAAATGAAGACTCCCCGGCGGGACCCTCCGGTGTGATGACACCCTTTCAGGAGGCATTGTCGGCAGCACTGCAGAAACGGTATATTTCGTATTTCAACGATTTAAAGCTGGTGGATCCCCAGACAAAAGAAGTGCTTTTTGTCGGGACAGACGGCAGAAGCGGAAGCGGCTATGACTATCTGATGAGGCGTCTGGAGGATTCGGCAACTGACTATCTGCGAAGACTGCAGAGCGGTATGCTGGATGAGAAGTATTCTCCGGCGGAGTATCTGGCCGGGGAATACGAGTACCAGAAGGAAGTTCCTATGGGAGGACCAGAAAAAAAGGATGTTGCGGATCTTCTGCGGGGGCATGCCGGTCCGGGTGTGATGCCTGGCAAAGCAGAAGGCGATAGAGCACAGGGAAATACAGAAGCCGGGCAGGAGAAACCGTCACTGGGCGACCTGGTTTCGCGTCCGCCAAAGGGCGTGCCGTTTAAGGGGATGAAGCCGCCAATGATGACGGTGAAGGGCTCGGAAAAATCCGCCTGGCTTTCCTGGGATGGGGAGCGTGCGCATATCCGCGGTTTGGACACTTATGTGCTGCAGCATCGCAGGAGGATGAAGCCATGTACGTCGTTTGATACGCTCGGCATGGACAGCGGTGAAAATGAAGTGTTTGGAACAAATGAGCAGCCATTTATGCATTTTAATAAAGAGATTTCAGAGGCGGTCCTGGAGCTGAAGGATCAGTTCCCGGAGGAATTCGAAAGGTACTATGCATCCTTTGCACAGGTGAAAGACGATGCAGAGCTTAAGGAGCGCATTGCGCTTCTGAATCCGCTGAATTATATCGGAACAGAAAAGAAGACAGATGCAGCGGAGCATTACCGTATCCGCGTGGGAGCCTGCGATGCCGATACATCGCTTTCAGTCAGCATGACACTTGCGTTAAAGCTTGCCCAGGCAGGGAAGGATACTGATTATGCGCTGGTGTGGGATAAACCGCACTGTGAGGCGGATTATCCGGGTGAAGTGTGTGACTGGATTGACCGCATTTGTAAATAGAAGGCAGATACGGAAATGTTCCCGCAAAAAAGGAGGACAATGATGGGTAAAAAAGGAAAAATGTTTGCGGCGGCGCTGGCGCTGACGGCGGCAATGGGATTTTCCGCCGGAGCCGAAGAGCTGCCGCAGGGAGGAATGAACGGACCTATGGCAGGAGTCGGGGTAGAGGCGGACTATGACAGCGTGGCGTATGCGTCGGAATCTGCATCGCAGATCTGCGATATTTATCTCCCGGAGGGAGAAGGTGATTTCCCGGTGATTGTGCTGGTGCATGGCGGCGGGTTTATGTTTGGCGATCAGAAGATGGGAATTCTGCAGCCGGTCATTGAAGCCGGAACTGCGAACGGCTATGCAGTCGTAAGCGTGGATTACCGTAAATCTGCGGATGCTGTGTTTCCAGCGGCGCTTGCCGATGTAAAGGCGGCTGTCCGGTTTGTGCGTGCCAGTGCAGATACTTACGGATTTGATGGGGAGCACATTGCAGTCTGGGGCGAATCGGCGGGCGCTTATCTTAGTCTGATGACAGCGCTGACGCCGGAGGTGGAGACGCTGGATGGAGATGTGGCAGACAATGCGGAAGAATCCTCTGCGGTGACGGCACTGGTGGATTTCTACGGACCAGTGGAATTTTTCACGATGCAGAGAGAAGCGGAGGCGCTTGGCAATTCGGTAAATACTGATTCTGAAGGCTCTTTTGAGAGTAAATTTATCGGAAAGGCAGTGGCAGCGGACGAGGAGACAACCTGCACAACCTACTGGGAGACCTATCGGGAGGCATTGCCGGAAGATTTTACATTGAAGGCATGGATACAGGTGGGAGATTCCGACCAGCGTGTGCCGTACACGCAGTCTGAGAATTTTGCCGTCCGCCTGCAGGAGACAATCGGAGAGGAAAATGTTATGTTCGGGATTCTGGAAGGGGCGGATCATGAGGATGCACAGTTTTATACGGAAGAAAATCTGGCAGAAGTGATTGCCTTTCTGGATGGAGTGATGAAATAAAACAAAACCGCCTGCGATGCGGCGCGGGGATCAGAGGGAAAAGGCAGCATATAAAAGGGGATACAGTACGATGGATTTAGCGAAGAGACCGTTTTATTTAAATGAGGAACAGATCCGCTGGGTAGAAGATACGCTGGCGCGTCTGACGACGGAGGAAAAGGCTGGACAGCTTTTCTGTGTGATGGGCGGAGATTATGGAAAGGACGAGCTGCAAAAGCTGGTGGCAGAGGGCCGGGTAGGCGGCATCCTGTTCCGCCCGGCTCCGGCAGCGGAGATTCGTGAAAATTACCGGCTTCTGGATGAGGTGGCTGCAGTGCCGCTTCTGAAGGCGGCGAATCTGGAAGAAGGCGGAGCCGGGGCGACCACCGACGGAACCCTCTTCGGATTTCCGATGATGGTGGGCGCGGCCGGTGACGACAGTATGGTGGAAAAGTTCGGGCAGGTCTGCGCGGCGGAAGGAAAAAGCGTGGGCGTGAACTGGACATTCTCTCCGGTTTGTGATATTGACCGGAATTATTTAAATCCGATCACCAATGTCCGCACTTACGGAAGCGACGCGGAAGCAGTGAAGAAAAATACGCAGCTTTACGTGGAAACGATGCAGAAATGCGGCGTTGCGGCATGCGCGAAGCATTTTCCGGGAGATGGCGTGGACTATCGCGACCATCATCTGCATCCCACTTATAACAGCCTTCCGGCAAAGGAGTGGTACGATTCTTATGGAATGATTTATCAGAACCTGATTGAACACGACCTGATGAGTATTATGGCCGGGCATATTGTGCAGCCAGCGGTGGAGATGGAAATTAATCCAAAGCTTACCTTTGCAGAATGCCTGCCGGCATCGCAAAGCCGCGAGCTTCTGACAGGTGTGCTGCGCGAAAGATTTGGATTTAATGGTGTCATTACGACCGATGCGACCATCATGGGCGGCTATTGCATGGCGATGGAGCGCGGGAGGGCAATCCCGGCTTCTATCATGGCGGGCTGCGATATGATCGTATTCAACACCAATCTGTATGAGGACTATTCCTACATTCTCGAGGGACTGAAAAACGGTCTGCTGACACAGGAGCGTCTGGATGAGGCCGTCACAAGAATCCTTGCTCTGAAGGCGAAGGTGTGCGGCGCGGACGGAAGCGGGGCGTGCGACGGACGAAACGCAGATGGAAACGGAGCATGCGCCGGAAACGCACCGGAGCACAGCGCGGCAGAATGTGCGGGCGTGCAGGATGGGATTCTGGCGCAGGCAGCAGAGTGGCACCGGGAATGTGCGGACAAAGCTGTTACGCTGGTGAAAAATCTTGCTCCGCAGGTGCTCCCGGTCATGAGGGAGAAATATCCGCGGATTCGTCTAATCACCCTTGGCAGGGATGAAATCCCGGGCGGCAGCCTGGCGGAGACGGCGATGGAGCTGCTAAAGAAGCGTGGCTTTGCGGTGGAGCATTATCAGCCGTTTGCGGATGAACTGCATGGGTGCGCGGATCTGCCAAAGGACCGCCTGACACTCTACCTGGCAAATTATGAGCAGGCGAGCAACCAGACGACGGTGCGCATCGACTGGTGCCCGAAGCATGCGCTGGATACTCCGCGTTTTCTGAATGAGGAGGATTGCATCTTTGTGTCGCTGGCAAATCCGTACTTATTACAGGATGTACCGCGTGTAAAGACATACATTAACGCCTATACGGCGACGAAGGTGACCATTGAGGCGGTAGTGGAGAAGCTTACGGGAGAGAGCGAATTTAAAGGCATCAGTCCGGTGGATGCATTCTGCGGACTGCCGGATACAAAAATATGATAATGTCAGGGGTAAAAGGTCATGTGTTTCACGCTTGGCGCGGAAAAATCCGAAGGCATTATGGGGGCAGGTGCTTTTGCCCCAACATCACATGATGAACGAAGGGAGAGAGGAAAGTGGCAAAGGTAAATGACCTGCGCTCTGCGCTGGCGCTGCTGGAGAGTATACCGGGACAGCTTGTGCAGACAGATACAGAGGTAGATCCGATGGGAGAATTATCCGGCGTGTACCGGCATGTCGGGGCGGGCGGCACGGTGCGGCGCCCGACAAAGGAAGGTCCGGCAATGATTTTCAACAATGTAAAAGGACACCCGGGGGTGCGTGTTGCCATCGGGCTGCTGGCAAGCCGGACGCGCGTGGGTTATCTTTTGGACTGCGATCCCAAAAAACTGGGCTTTCTTTTGAAGGACAGCGTGGCGAATCCGGTGAAGCCGGTTGTGATTCCCAATGAGCAGGCAAAGTGCCAGGAAATCGTACATTATGTGACCGAAGAGGGGTTTGATATCCGCAAGCTGATCCCGGCGCCGACCAACACGCCGGAGGATGCCGGTCCTTACATTACGCTGGGAATGTGTTATGCTTCCAATCCGCAGACCGGGGATTCCGACGTGACAATCCATCGGATGTGCTTGCAGTCAAAGGACGAGATTTCTATTTTCCTGCAGCCGGGAGCGAGACATATCGGTTATTTCCGCGAGCTGGCGGAGGCGGCAGGACAGCCGCTGCCAATCTCCATCAGTATCGGCGTAGATCCGGCAATCGAGATTGCCTCCTGCTTTGAGCCGCCCACAACACCGCTCGGCTATGATGAGCTGCAGGCGGCAGGTGCTATCCGCAAGACGCCGGTAGAAATGGTGCAGTGTCTCACCATCCCTGAAAAGGCGATCGCGAATGCGGAGTATGTGATTGAGGGAGAGATTCTCCCGTATGTGCGTGTGCGTGAAGATCAGAATTCAAATACCGGAAAGGCAATGCCGGAGTTCCCGGGATACTGCGGTCCGGCAAATCCGGAGCTTCCAATCATTAAAGTAAAAGCGGTAACGACGCGCAGAAATCCGATTATGCAGACCTGCATCGGACCGAGCGAGGAACACGTTTCCATGGCGGGGATTCCCACGGAAGCGAGCATTCTGCAGATGATAGAGAAGGCGATGCCGGGGAAGGTATTAAACGTTTATTGTGCATCCAGCGGCGGCGGGAAATATATAGCTGTCCTGCAATTTAAGAAATCCATTCCCTCGGATGAGGGGCGGCAGCGGCAGGCAGCGCTGCTGGCATTTTCCGCCTTTGCGGAACTGAAGCATGTATTTCTTGTGGATGAGGATGTGGACTGCTTTGATATGAAGGATGTGCTCTGGGCGATGACCACGCGCTTCCAGGCGGACACTGATCTGGTGCTAATTCCGGGCGTACAGTGCCATCCGCTCGATCCGTCCAACAATCCGGCATATTCCGGTCACATCCGCGGTACCGGTGTGGCATGCAAGGCGATTTTTGACTGCACGGTGCCCTTTGACCAGAAGGATCGCTTTGAAAGAGCAAAATTCATGGAGGTTGATCAGGAAAAGTGGCTGCCGGAGCTTATGTAACGAAACAGATGCCGCACTTCAGAGGTAAGAGCTCTTTCAGTGTCCGGACGCTGTGCGGCTGACAGGAAAGGAGAGACAGCATGAGACGCTTGATCGTAGGTATCAGCGGGGCGACGGGTATCCCGCTCGCTACCGGGCTGCTGCGGCAGTTGAAAAGCATACCGGAAATTGAGACACATCTGATTTATACGCGCGGAGCGTGTCTGACTTTAAAAGCAGAAAGCCTCCTGACGGAGGAGCAGCTCTGTTCTCTGGCGGATGTAGTCTATGACAACCAGAATATCGGGGCTGCGCCAGCGAGCGGGAGCTGGGAGAGCATGGGTATGGTGATTGTCCCGTGCAGTATGAAAACGCTCGCCGGAATTCACAGCGGCTATAGCGACAATCTGCTCCTGCGTGTGGCGGATGTTGCCTTAAAGGAGCGCCGGAAACTTGTGCTGGTGGCGCGGGAGTGCCCGCTTGGCACGATACATCTGCGCAACATGTATGAGCTCAGCCAGATGGGAGCGGTAATTCTGCCGCCGATGCTGTCGTATTACAACCAGCCGGAAACGGTGGAGGACTGTACAGACCACGTCGTGGGGAAAATCCTGCAGCAGTTCGGAATACCGTCAGAAGGTTTCCGGCGATGGGAAGGAGTGGAACAATGAAAGCATTTATTTTTGACTTGGACGGGGTGCTTGTGTTCACGGATCAGTTTCATTATGAGGCGTGGAAGGAGCTGGCAGATCAGATGGGCATTTACTTTGATAAAGAAATCAATAACCGGCTGCGCGGAGTGAGCCGGGCGGAGAGTCTGGAGATTATTTTGGAGCGTTATGGGGGACCGCAGCTTTCCAGGCAGAAAAAGGCGGAGCTGATGGAGCAGAAAAACCGCAGCTACCGGAAGCTGCTGGCAGGTATGACACCGCTGGATGTATCGGCAGAGGTGCGGGAGACGCTTGCTGGGCTCCGCGAAAAGGGCTATAAGCTGGCACTCGGCTCTTCCAGCAAAAATGCCCGCTTTATTCTGGAGCGGGTGGCGCTCACCGGTGCATTTGACGCTATCTCCGATGGAAACAATATCACGCATTCCAAGCCTGATCCGGAGGTATTTGTAAAGGCGGGTGAATACCTTGGCGTATGTCCGCAGGAATGTTATGTGGTGGAGGATGCGCGCGCAGGAATAGATGCGGCGAAAGCGGCAGGTATGAAAGCGGTCGGAATTGGAGAGGCATCCGGCTATGAAAAAGCGGATGTAAAAATCGGGCACTTCAGTGAGCTGCTGGAGCTGACATAAAAACATCTGAAGATAAGGAGCGGAGAGTTGAGTTATCGTGTAATCATTGCAGATGATGAGCCGAAGCTACTTCAGCTTATCAAAATCCTGGGACATTGGGAACAATATGATATTGAAATCGTGGATGAATGCCGTGACGGTCTGCAGACGCTGGAGAGCATCCGCAGGCATCGCCCTGATTTTGTGCTGTCCGACATAAAAATGCCGGGTCTGGATGGGATAGAACTGATTGAGGAGACGAGAAAAGCAGGAATTGACAGCCTGTTTATTTTAATTTCCGGGTATCGCCATTTTGAGTATGCCAGAAGCGCTATTGCGCTGAACGTGGTAGATTATCTGCTGAAGCCGGTTGATGAGGAAAAGCTCAATAAAACTCTGGAAAAGGTCTGCAGGCAGCTTGACCAGATGTATATGGATCAGAAAGAGCGGGAGGAGCTGTGCCGCCTTAAGGAAAGCCAGCAGCAAAGCAGAATGGAGCAGTTCTGGAAGGATCTTTTGTGGACCCGGACAGAGGAAATGCGGCCGGATATCGTGACAGAGGAGCGGTGCAATGCGGTATACCAGACGGAATTTATGCCGGGCTGCTATCAGATAATCTGTCTGATTACCAATATCAACGGCATTCTGGAACATGCCAATTCACTGTTCAGCGATGAGATGATTCTTTTTATGCGGAGCTGTTTTGGAAAATGGGCGCGCTACTATTTTCACCAGAACCTGTGCGGGTATGCGATTGTGTTAAATTTTGCGCCGGGATATCAGAAACAGATAAGGGAGGGAATTTCGGCGCTGTATTACAATGTGCGCAATTTAAAGGAGATCTATGGCAATTTCCGGCTCAATATCGGTGTCAGCACTGTAAAAGACAGATGCAGCCAGCTTCCGGCAGCGTTTCTGGAAGCGCGCGCTGCCGAGTGGGGAAGGCTGGTGATGATGCGGGACGGTGTGCTGGATTACGGACAGATTTCCAGGTTCCCGTCCATTCGTGCACAGGAATTTCTCAGTGCGGAGGAACAGGAGCGCCTGCGGGGATGTATCAAATATCTGCGCAAGGAAGAACTGGGAAATCTGTTTTCGGAGCTGTATCAGCGGGCGGCAGCCTGTGCGAACAGTTCGCCGGAGGACATGGCAGAACTGTTTTTCTGCATTATGAATACGGTAGAAAGCAGTGTGCCGGAGACAGAAACAAAGAGAATGTCGGATAACTGCTATTATGCCTGCATTGAGGCAAAAACGTTCCCGCTGCTGATAAAAAATCTCTATCTGAGGCTGGAAACGTACGTACAGGAGGAACAGAAAAAGCTTAACCAGCGGGTGGGAAAGCCGATCAGGGAAGCTGTGCGCTACATCCGTGCAAATTATGCAAAGGCATTATCTGCGGAGGAGGTGGCGGGCGTGAGCCATGTATCCACGTCATATCTTGGTAAGCTGTTTAAAGAAGAGCTGGATATGGGATTTAATGAATTCCTTACACAGGTGCGTCTGGAGGAGGCGGAAAAGCTGCTTGCCGGTACGAAACTTTCCATAAAGGAAATTGCCGGAGCAGTGGGCTATCCCGATGAAAAATATTTTTCCAGGCTGTTTAAGAAAACTACCGGCATCAAGCCGACGGAATACAGGAAGATATATGGATGAAGAAGACGATTATTTTTGCCTGGGCGGAGCTTGCCGCACTGGCAATCGGAATGCTGCTGCCACGCAGACACGGACTGCTGGTGCTGATTTTTCTGCCGGCGGCAATCCTGCAGGGCGTACATATTTTTTATTTGTATCAGCAACAGAAAGTGATGGAGTTCCTGATACAGGAGAAAAAAAGAAAAAGCGGAAAACAGGCGGTTCTGTGGGAACAGGAAGAGGCGGACAAGCTGACGGCGGCTAAAAAGCGCGTGGAGCTTTATACCTTGCAGAGCCAGATCAATCCGCATTTTTTGTATAATACACTGGACAGTATCCGCAGCCGGGCGCTGCTGGACGGGCAGAAGGAAATTGCCGCCATGACGGAAATCCTGTCCAGGTTTTTCCGCTACTGTATCAGTCACACGGAGAGCCTGGTGAAGATCCGCGAGGAGCTGAATCATATCAGAGATTATTACTATATCCAGAAATATCGCTTTGAGGATCGTTTTGAGATGGAGATAAATCTGGAAAGCGGGGAAATCTACGATTATTATATTCCCAAGATGACGCTGCAGCCGCTAGTGGAAAATGCCATGATCCATGGGCTGGAAAAGGTGAACCGTAAGGGCATTCTGGGGCTGCGCCTGTTTATGACGGAGAAAAAAATTGTAATCATCGTTTCGGACAATGGAGCGGGCATGGATATGGCGCAGCTTTCAAAGCTGAATGAGCGGATGGCACGCGGGCTTTACACCGGCAGCAAAAAGGGAAATCATACAAGCATTGCAGTGGCGAACGTGAATGCGCGGATTAAGATTACCTTTGGCGAGGAATACGGCATCCATTACCAGTCGCTGGAGAATGAGGGAACCGATGCGATTGTGACGATTCCACGGATTGATGATTTTGTGCGGAACAAATACGAGGAAGGATTGGAGAATCAGCCTTGAAAGAGTTAATGCGTATAGAACGGGCATATGCAGACGGCTGGCTGACAGATTATTGCCTGACGGTCTATGAGGGCGATGTGATTTATATTCAGAGTACCCAGGAACACAGCCTGGAGAGCCTGCGGGATGTGCTTGCCGGGGAGCGGAAGATGGACAGCGGCAAAATCTGGTTCGATGAGAGGGAAGTGGAGCATTACGATGCAAGGAAAGCGGCGGAGCGGGGCGTTTATGTAATTTCCTTTAAACGTGAATTTGTGGAAAATATGAGTATTGCCGAAAATCTGATGCCGGTAAAGCCTATCTGGCATATTTATCGGGCAAAAAAGGTACGACGGGAGATCCGTGCCTATTTCGCGAAGGAGCATGTGGAACTGGAGCCGGCGATGAAGGTCTGGCAGCTCACAGAGGCGGAGCAGAAAAAGCTCGGCATTTTAAAGGCGCAGCTCGGCGGGGCCAGACTGGTGCTTTTAGATTTAACGGCGGAGCGTATCGAGGGAAGGATGGCAGAGGAACTTGCACAGATGATCCAGCGCATGAACAGACGCGGAATGACGTTTTTGATTCTATCTTCTAATTATACGGTGATTGCTGAATCGGCAACCAGGACGCAGTTTCTTCATCAGGGACGCGATGCAAAAGAAAGCGGAAGCATAACGGATGCCGTCCGGGAGCGTTTTGTGGAAGGGGTACCGAGGAGCTGCTGGCAGAAGAAAAGCGGGGAAGAGCAGCGGCTGTTTACCGGGCTTTTTGACTATGAGTGGGAGTTGTCGGACAATATCTGGGCGTATCTGCACCGTGTGCGGGAGAGCAGTCCTGAGATCTGGGAACGGTATATTGCGGTCGATATTCCGGAAACCGGAGCGGGCTTTACTGGAAGCACCGCGGTGATACCGGGCGGCAGCGGCGATATGCTGCTTGCAAATCTGAGCATTGGAGAAAATCTGACAATCGCAATCCCGGGAAGAACTGCCTATGGCGGAGTGATTTCCAGAAGACTGCAGAAAAGGCTGACAGAGAGCTTCTATAATGAGATCCATCTGGATCCTTCGGTACATCACATTGAGGAGCTATCGAAAGTGCAGAAGAAGATCCTTTCTGTTGCGCGGTTTGGGCTTGCAAAGCCGGAGGCGATTCTGCTGGACAGTCCGTACAGCGGCTTAAATGCACAGGAAGCACAGGAGCTGCGGGCATATCTGGTCAGTCTTGTAAAAAAGGGAATCCGCATCCTGTATTTTTCAAAAATCTGGGAAACGATGCAGCGCGACTGCCGGGTGATCCTTCGTACGCAGAATGGGGAGAGTGCCAAAATTAACACCTTATAACGGTTTTTTCCACCTCCGTGGGATGGAAAATTAAATTAAAATATTATTATCAAAAATATTCCAAAGGAGGAAACGGATATGATGAAAAAAGTATTGGCAATGCTGATGGCGCTGACGATGACCTTCAGCATGGCATGTTTTGCCGGAGCGGAGGAGAGCACCGAGACGGCGACAGACGCGGCTGCAGAAGCGGAGGAAGCGGTGGAAGCTGCAGGCGAAGATCTGACCGGCAAGAAGGTAGGATTTTCTGCGCTGATGATGTCCACAGAGTTTTTCACGGATATGTCGAATCAGATGGAAGCTTACTTTACAGAGCGCGGTATGGAATATTCGGTAGCAGATGCTGCCGGAAATGCACAGACGCAGATTCAGACGGTGGAGAATTTTGTATCCATGGGGATGGATTATATCATCTGCTTCGTGGTAGATGCTTCTTCCATCAGTGATTCTCTCGTGAAAGCAAGAGAATCCGGTGCATATATTATCGTAATTGGTACGGTGCTGGACAATGCGGATGCTTATGATGTCTGCATTAACATCAGCCAGAATGAATCCGGCTGCGTGGAAGCACGGCTGGCGGCGGACTGGATCGAGGCATCCTTCCCGGATGCGGAAGACGGTTCTATTAAGGTAGGACTGCTGACGAATTCGGAGAATGAGGATGCAGTTGACCGTTGCAACGGTCTGAGAGAGATCGTAAATTATACGTCAAAGGCAACAATCGTGGAGGAACACGAGACAACGCAGGCAGAGGGTGCTGCAGCGGCTCAGAGTTACACAGAAATGATGCTGATGAATAATCCGGATCTGAAGATAATTCTTACCTACGGTACCGATCAGGGGCAGGGCGCCAATGAAGCAGTTATGAAGGATGCCAATATTACAAAGAGTGAATTCGCGGTGTTTACGATTGATACCGCAGAATTTATCAGAGATAAGGTAAAGGCTTCTGTAACGGATGAGTCCGTTATCCGCGGTACAGTAATGCTCGGCGAAGGTACACCGATGACCTGCTATAAGCTGATGGATGGTTCCTGGACAGACAGAATTGTGGACAAGGTTTATGCAGAGCGCTGCATCGAGATTACACCGGAGACAATCGGCGAGTATTTCCCGGAATAGACAGAGCAGCACAGAGACAGGAAATCAAAAGGAGCCGCCTCGGTGGCTCCTTTTTAAATCAGAAGAGGTATTTTATGGCAAAAGTATTGGAAGTAAAGAACGTGACCAAAACATATCCTGGGGTAGTGGCGCTGGACAATGTTTCTTTTGACGTGGAAAAGGGCGAAATCCTGGCGCTGATCGGGGAAAATGGTGCCGGAAAGTCGACTGTGATCAAGATCATTTCCGGTGCGATCACACCAGATTCCGGAACTATCGCCATCGACGGGAAGACCTATGAAAAACTCACTCCGGCACTCGCAAAGGAAGCGGGCATCGGTGTGGTTTACCAGGAGCTGAATCTGGTGCCGTCTCTCAGCATTGCGGAAAATATTTTTCTGGGTGATAAGGTGGGCGGGAACCGTTTTCTGCCGGATATAAAGGAAATGAAGGCGCGCGCCCGGGAAATCATGGAAGATCTTGGCGTGAGAATTGATGTAAATACACAGGTGCAGATGCTCTCAACGGCGCAGATGCAGATTGTGGAAATTGCCAAGGCGGTGGTGAAAAACTGTAAGGTATTGATTATGGATGAGCCGTCCGCATCGATCCCAATGGCGGAGGTGGGAAATATGTTCCGCATTGTCCGCAGGCTGAAGGAGAAGGGCGTTTCGGTTATTTATATCAGTCACCGTCTGGAGGAGTTATTTGAGCTGTGTGACCGTGTGACGGTATTCCGTGACGGGCAGTATGTAATTACCCGGAAGGTCTCAGAGATTACAAAGAAGGATCTGATCCGATATATGATCGGCAGGGAACTGACGGAAAAGTTCCCGGCGAGAAAGATACAGATTGGTGAACCGGTACTTAAGGTGCGGGATCTGACCGGAAACGGGGATTTTCATATTAACATGGAGCTGCACAGGGGAGAAATCCTCGGACTTGCCGGTCTGGTGGGTGCTGGGCGGACAGAGCTGGCGAAAATGCTCTGCGGTGATGTGAAGCCGGAGAGCGGTGAGATATTCGTGAGAGGAAAGCTGATGAAGGCGGCTTCCGCGGCGGACGGCGTAGAGGCAGGAATTGGCCTGGTGCCGGAGGATCGTAAGCAGGAAGGCGTATTTCTGGAATATACGATCGAGTGGAATATCCCGATCATGAGTATGAAGCGCATCAGTCATATGGGCGTGGTGAATTTTAAAGAGGCGGATCGCCTGACCAGTCATTATGTGGAGACGCTTGGCATTAAAACGCCTACTGTGAAACAGGAGGTGCGGAACCTGTCGGGCGGCAATCAGCAGAAGGTTGTTGTGGCAAAAGTGCTGGCGGCGGATAATGACATTCTGATTTTTGATGAACCAACCCGCGGGATTGATGTGGGCGCAAAGCAGGAGATATACAAACTGATGAACAGCCTGGTAGAGGAAGGGCGTTCGATTCTGATGATTTCATCGGAGATGGAGGAGTTGCTTGGAATGAGTGACCGGATTCTGGTGCTTCACGAGGGAAAGATCAGCGGGGAACTTTCAAAAGAAGAATTCAGCCAGGACAGAGTGCTGGAACTGGCTTCTGGTATGGTGGAGGAATGAGTATGTCGAAAGTAGTAGATTTTTGCAGAAGAAACCTGGCATGGGTATTGCTGATGATTATTTGTATTGTCTTTTCATTTACAAGTCAGAATTTCTTTACGCTGACGAACCTGTTAAATATTCTGAATCAGAACGCTTACATAATTATCTGCACTTACGGTATTGCACTGATCATGATGTCCGGCGGACTCGATATGGCAGTCGGCTACCAGATGAGTATCTGCGGCGTTCTCTGTGCGCTGATGCTGACACAGACCGGGATTCCGCTCGTGCTGGCGGCGGTTATTACGATTCTTGTGAGCGTTGGTTTTGGAGCGCTTGGCACATTGCTGGAGCAGCTTCTGCAGCTCCCGCGTATCTTCGTTTCTATCGGTCTGAGCACAGTTTACCAGGGCGTTGCCTATGTTATCACAAACTCAAAGACTATCTCTGGTCTTCCAGACAGCTTTAAGGTTATCGGGCAGGGAACAATCTTTCATCCCAGTCTGACGTATGCAACGATTCTTATGGCTATTGGCGGTATTGTGATGAGTTTTGTGATGGACCGCACATATTTTGGGCGTTACGTGTTTGCACTCGGTGGCAATGAGTCGGCTGCAAGGCTTGCCGGTATCAATGTCACGCGCATGAAATATGCTATCGGCTGTATTGCAGGCTTTTTCTGCGGTATTGGCGCACTGATTCTGACCTCCAGGGTTGGCGCGGCGGCAGCAGGAACTGCGGCAGGCACGGAAATTACGATTCTGACAGGTGTTCTTGTGGGCGGCGTTTCCGTCCGGGGCGGCGACGGTAAGATTGCCAACTGTATTGCCGGTGTTCTCATTATGGGACTGCTTGCAAACGGTATGCAGCTTGCAGGTCTGAACACTTATTATCAGTACATCGCAAAGGGTGCGATCATGCTGCTTGTGATGTGGTTTGATGCCTTCCAGATTAAGAGAAGGGCGATCGCGGCAAACAAGCGGAAGGAAGCAAACGCATAACATATATGTTGTCCGATGATTTGGAAAAAGGGCAGGAAGGGCAGAGGCGCGGAGCCTTCTGCCCTTTTTTTGACCGGGTATTGAATTACTCAGGAATGTGAAATATAATGAAATCATACCTTTCCGGAAAGAGATGCAAAATGGAGCATTATATTACAGAAATTAAGATAACCGCTTTCTTTCCGGCGAATAGAAAAACACAGATTATCCGTGCGCGCGGCGTGGAGGATATCAGACTGAGTGATGCTTATGATATCTATTCGCAGCCAGGACAGTTCCTGCATAAATATATGATTTACTTGAAGACGCAGCAGGCGTATGCGAGAAACGAAGGAGATCTGGCAAATGCGGACAGGATTCAGAAATGGTTTGACCGCTATGGATATCTGGCAAAAAAGAAAGATTTAACGGAAGAGGAGCGGGCAGAGCGGGCAAAACTCCGCGAAGACGAAAGGAGCGCAAAACTATGAACAGATTTTTTGCGGCGAAATCGCCGGAAATAACAAAACAGGAACTGGAGCATATGGAGCTGTCGCGCGCCATGGCGGGCGAATGCGTGGTTCTTTTGGAAAATGACGGGATACTTCCGCTGGCAGCAGGCGGGAAGCTTGCGCTGTACGGAATGGGAGCGCGTCACACGATCAAAGGCGGAACCGGCTCCGGTGATGTGAATACCAGGAGCAATGTGACGATTGAGCAGGGTCTTGCGGAGGCAGGCTATATCATTACAACGAAAGAATGGCTTGACCGCAATGAACGGAAACGGACGGCAAAGAGAAATGCATATCTGCAGTGGATGAGTGAAGAGGCAGAGCGACGGGGATGCTCGGAGTTTCTGGTAGGCTTTTCTGATCCGTTTTCAGAGCCGGCACCGGAGAAAATCATGGAGGAGGATTGGAAAGCGTCGGAAACAGACACAGCGGTTTACGTAATTTCCCGAAATTCCGGGGAGGGGGCGGACCGTTATGACCGGCAGGGCGATTACCGGCTGTATCCGGAGGAGAAGGAGCAGCTTGCATTTCTTGGCTGTGTTTATGAGAAAGTGGTGCTCGTACTGAACATCGGCGGAGTGATGGATTTATCGGAAGTAAAAGAAATTCCGGGAGTCGGTGCAGTGCTTCTGATGGGGCAGCTTGGAAATATTGGTGGGCTGGTTCTGGGAGACGTGCTGTCCGGCAAAGTGACACCGTCCGGAAAGCTGACGGATACCTGGGCGAAACGTTATGCAGATTATCCGTCTGCGGCTGCCTTCAGCCATAACGACGGCGATGTGGATGATGAATATTACACGGAGGGCATTTATGTCGGCTACCGTTATTTTGATACCTTCGGTGTGAAGCCTCTGTATTGCTTTGGATATGGAAAATCATATACGGAATTTGCGCTTCGCGCAGAAAATGTAGCTGTAGAAAATGGACAGGTAAAATTATCCGTCCATGTGGAAAACACTGGAAGCAGATATGCGGGAAAAGAGGTTGTGCAGGTATATTACTCAGCTCCCCGGGGAAGTCTGGAGAAACCGCACCAGGAGCTGGCTGCTTTTGCGAAGTCAGGACTGCTGGCACCGGGAGAGGGCGAGACACTGGAAATCACCTTTGCAGTACGCGATATGGCATCCTATTGCGAAAAGTGTGCTTCATGGGTGCTGGAGAAGGGCGATTACATTCTGCGCGTGGGAAACAGCTCTGCGGATACAGAGACAGCGGCAGTTCTGACATTGGAGGAGAGCGTAAAGACGGAAGTGCTGAAGAACCTGTTTGCGGATACAGAGCAATTGGAAGAAATTCATGCTAATATTGCCGGGAATGCTGCACAGGCAGACTGTGCGGGAGCACAGATACCGCACATTACATTGTGCGCTGCAGAGATTGAAACGCGGAAAGCACAGTACCAGGGCACACGCGAGCCTTACTCCACAGAGCAGACAGAGATACTTACGCTTGCGGATGTGAGGCGGGGAGCCTGTACGGTGGAGGAGCTGACAGCGCAGCTCACTGTGGAAGAGCTGGCAGAGCTGTGTGTGGGAACCCTGCGCGCGGACGGCGGTTCGATTGTCGGAAATGCTTCTTACACGGTGCCGGGCGCGGCGGGCGATACGAGTGCGCTTCTGCAGGAGACGCGCGGCATAAAAAATATCATCCTGGCGGACGGACCGGCAGGTCTCAGGCTGCAGCCGGTTTTTAAAACGACAAAGGACGGAAAGCTGCTTCCGGGCGGAGAGGTCCTGGGAGACAGCTATGTGCCGTTTGCTAAGGATCTGAAGGAATCACAGACAGATACCTATTATCAGTATTGTACGGCAATTCCTATTGGCTGGGCACTGGCCCAGTCCTGGAATCTGCCGATGCTGGAGCAGACTGGTGCGATGATTGGAAAAGAGATGAAGCAGTTTGGCATTGATCTCTGGCTGGCTCCGGCGCTGAATATTCATCGTAATCCGCTTTGCGGAAGAAATTTTGAGTATTATTCGGAAGATCCGTATGTGAGCGGAAAAGCTGCCGCGGCAATTACAAAAGGGGTACAGAGCTGTGCAGGCAAGGGTACGACGATCAAGCACTTTGCAGCCAACAGCCAGGAGGACAACCGCTATTTCACAAATTCACATATCAGTGAGCGGGCACTGCGTGAAATTTATCTGAAGGGCTTTGAGATCGCAGTAAAGGAGGCGCAGCCGCTCTCTATTATGACCTCGTACAATCTGATAAACGGAACGCACACGGCAAACAGTTATGATTTACTGCAGGCAGCTGCACGGGATGAGTGGGGATTTGAAGGCGTGGTTATGACGGACTGGTTCACCTCACAGGAACAGCCGTCGCTTACCGGAGACAGGAAGGCAAAATACCCGATATCAGCATCGACCGGCTGCATTTATGCCGGAAATGATATTCAGATGCCGGGCTGCCAGAAAAATGTGGACGACATCATAGAAGCAGTGAAAAGCGGCAGGGAAATAGACGGCTGCCGTATTACACTGGCAGATTTGCAGTACAATGCGGCAAATGTTATCCGTGCGGTATTGAAGACATCAAAGGAACAATTATAAAACTATATCTGGAAAGCGGGGTGTAACAGGCGAAAAAGCCTGATTACGCCCCGCTTGTCATATATCGCCCAGGGGAATGATAACGGCAGACCTCTGTACATCTCTTGTTTTTCTCTGTTATTGACAAGCCTGTTCTTTTGATTCATAATAAAGAAATGTAACGAATACTTTTATTTAAAGGGCAATGGTACAGAGGTGTTTGAACCCCGGTTTACTTATCATGAATTCCGCTATGTACAGAGCGGAGCAATTTATATGGCTTGCCCACAGACTGTCCGCAGAGGGCTGAAAGGGTGGGGTGGCTGAATGACATGACTGTCCGGAATGAGTGTGCACTCTATAATTATCGCCTGCCGGTGCTGTATCGGAAGTGGACGGGCGATATCCGGGACACGCAGGGAAAGATTACCGGTGCAATCAGTGATACAGCTCCGTTTCTGCGGAAGTACTGTTTCAGAATGGTTTTATACAGGAAGCAGGAAGAATTTCAGGAGGAGTTTCTCCCGGAAGGGAAATTTTTACATCGGAAAATGAACGAAGGAATATGGAAATTTGAACTGTAGAAAGTCTGGGAGAAAAAACAATGAAGATACTTAATTTTGGATCGCTAAATATAGATAAGGTATATAAGGTGAAAAATTTTGTGCGTCCGGGAGAGACTGTGCTTGCACTGGGATATCAGGAGTTTCCAGGCGGAAAAGGTCTGAATCAGTCTGTCGCACTGGCAAAAGCAGGGGCGGAAACGTATCATGCGGGAATCATTGGATGTGATGGCGCAGGATTAAAAGCAGCGCTTGATGAAGCAGGGGTACACACGGAATTGTTGAAGGAATTGCCGGAGCCGGGCGGGCACGCGATCATTGAGATTAATGAAGAAGGACAGAACCGGATTATTGTAAATTCCGGAACGAACGCGAGGATAGACGAAGACTATATATTACAGGTATTGGCTTTTTTCGACAGGGATGATATTTTGCTGATACAAAATGAGATATCGGGCATGGCAAGCATTATGGAACATGCGTTTGAAAAAGGAATGAAGATCATTTTAAATCCTTCGCCGGTGAATGATGCCCTGTTTGCCTGCCCGTTGGATAAAGTAGATATATTCGTTTTGAACGAAACAGAGGGATTGGCACTTGCCGGTATACAGACAGGTACACCGGAAGATATTTTGCATGGATTATGCGAAAAATATCAAGGTGCAGAGTTTGTACTCACTCTGGGAGAACAGGGGGCCTGTTATCTCGGAAAAGATGCCTGGCCGGATATTTGTTATCAGTCTGCGTTTTCAATAAAGACGGTTGACACTACAGCAGCTGGAGATACTTTTTGTGGGTATTTTATACAGTCATACGCTGAAGGGAAAACACCTAAGGAGGCTCTCTTGATGGCAGCAAAGGCGAGCGCACTTGCAGTAAGCAGGCGTGGTGCATCTCCGAGTATTCCATTGGCAGAAGAAGTTGGAGCGATGACTAATTTCGCTAAGTAGAGTATAAATTGTAAAAGAGGAACAGGCTGGAAATCAATGGATTTCCAGCCCTTCTGTTTTTTATAAGAAGTTTATTTAAATGATATTGACTGTTATTGCATTTAATTCCTTAGCGGCTCTATCAATAAAAACATTAGGTACCTTGACAAATAAAAAGCAGAATGGTATAATTAGGAAAAATAGAAGGAAATTTGAGCGACAGGGGTAGTACATGAAAAAGTATGGAAATGCAATCCGGAAAAATTTATATTGTTTTATTTTAGGTCCTTTTTTTATGATCATTGAAGCGTGCGGCGAGTTTATTCTGCCGTATCTGAACGCAAACATTATTGACAGGGGTGCCGCGAACGGTGATATTTCATATATTTTGCGAAATGGTGTTTATATGGTTCTGCTGGCGCTTGTCATGCTGGCAGGGGGAGTATTCGGCGCGTATTTTGCCATTAAAGGAGCCGCACGCGTTGCTGCAGATGTGCGTATGCAGACGTTTGTGCGGATCCAGAAGTTTTCGTTTTCCAACATAGACGATTTTTCTACCGGTTCCTTAATTACGCGTATCACGAATGATATCACGCAGATTCAGAACTTTATCCAGACGCTGATGCGCGGCTGTTTCCGCAGTCCGGTTATGCTGATTGGCGGGATCTGTATGTCCTTTGCTTTGAATGCGCGGCTGGCAGCCGTTATCTGTATTGTGATTCCACTGCTGGCAATCACTATTTTCGTTATCATCCGGACGGCATCACCGCGCTACACAATTATGCAGAACCGTCTGGATGCCGTGAACAACCGGATTAACGAGACGATCACGAATGAGCGGGTAATTAAATCGTTTGTGCGTGAGGAATATGAAAAGGAAAAATTTTCTTCGGTTAATGAAGAGCTTATGGAGAAAAGTATCCGGGCGCTGAAGATGATGATTCTGATGCAGCCGGTTTCCGTGCTGGCGGTTAATGTGACAATGCTTGCCGTGGTCTGGATCGCGGGCAGGCAGATTATGATCGGGGATATGCAGGTTGGCACGCTCACGGCGTTTATTACATACCTGACGCAGATTCTGACTGCATTGAATTTCCTGGCAAATATTATTTTGCAGGGGACGCGCGCGGCGGCTTCCGACCGGCGTATCACGGAAGTGCTGGAGGCTAAGATTACCTTAAATGATGAGCAGGCATCCCGGAAAGAGAAAACACTGCAGCATGGAGATGTTGTATTTCGCGATGTGTCATTCCGCTATTTCAAGAAGAATCATGAAAAAGTGCTGAAAAATATTAATCTGGAAATCCATCATGGGGAACTGGTTGGGGTTATCGGTTCTACGGGAAGTGGAAAAACGACGCTGATTTCGCTGATCCCGCGTCTGTATGATGCAGATGAGGGGAGCGTGCTGGTGGACGGCACAGATGTGCGGGAATGGTCGATGGAGAAACTGCGCGCAGGCGTAGCAGTGGTATTGCAGAAAAACACACTGTTTTCCGGGAGCATTGCGGAAAATCTTCGGTGGGGCAGTGAAAATGCCAGTCAGGAGGAGCTTGTATGGGCGTGCAAAACCGCTCACGCGGAAGAGTTTATCGAGACATTTCCGGATAAATACGAGACGATACTGGAGCAGGGCGGCAGTAATCTGTCCGGCGGACAGCGGCAGCGTCTCTGTATTGCGCGGGCGCTGCTGAAGCATCCGAAGATACTGATACTGGACGATTCCACCAGCGCGGTGGATACAGCGACGGATGCCTGTATCCGTAAATCTTTCCGGGAGGAACTGCAGGATACGACGAAAATCATCATTGCGCAGCGTATCCATTCTGTGATGGATGCAGATAAATTGATTGTGATGGACGATGGAGGCATCGTAGATATGGGTTCTCATGAGGAACTGCTGGCGCGCTGTCAGGAGTACCAGGAAATTTATTATTCACAGGTAAGTAAGGAGGAGTGACAGATGGATGCAGAGAAAGCAATGCGTTTACAAAAAAAATATGGTCATTCTTCAGTGGAAGGGAATAAAAAAGAATTGAATGTAGGACCGCAGGCATCACGCGGGCGTGCCATGGGCGCGGTGGGTAAACCGAAGGATCTGAAAAATACGGTTGTACGCCTGTTCCGATATCTTGGAAAAGAACGCAGGCACATGATTCTTGCTATGATTACGGCGGTAGTTTTTTCTATTTCATCGCTGGTGGCATCGTATTTGCTGCGGCCGGCGATTAACCGGTTTATTTATTATGATCCGGCAGATCCGGACATTTCGGTCCGTCTGTCAGGTCTCTTTGGCGTAATCGCCGTGCTGGCACTGGTATATGCAATCAATATCTTTTCGCAGTGGCTGCAGCAGCGCCTGATGCTGAATGTTTCGCAGCGCTCGCTGCGGCGTATGCGCGGGGAATTGTATGCGAAGCTGCAGACACTCCCGGTGTCTTATTTTGACAATCATGCGGCGGGAGATGTGATGAGCCGTTTTACGAATGATGTGGATGCAGTCGGGGAAATGCTCAATACAACGCTGATGCAGATTATTTCCGGAGCAATCTCGATTGCCGGAACCGTCCTGCTGATGTTATATACGAATGCGATTCTCGGTATGATGACGATTGTTCTGACGCCGCTTCTCGTACTGATAAGCAGGTGGTTTATCAAAAGAGGCAGAAAGGCTTATATTGCGCAGCAGCAGAAGCTGGGGGTTTTAAACGGTTTTGCACAGGAGATGATTACCGGACAGAAGATCATTAAGGTATTCAATCATGAGGAGACTGCGACAGATGAATTTGAATATTTAAATCAGCAGCTGATGGAGACGCAGGTCCGGGCACAATTCCAGGCGGGTATTATGGGACCGGTGACACATCAGCTCTGCAACGTGATCTATGCGCTGACAGCGTGTGCGGGCGCGGTGCTGGTGGTGAAGAGAGGGTTTGACCTTGGCGGTCTGACGGTCTCAGTCAATTATACCCGGCAGTTTAACCGCCCGATCAACGAAATTGCCATGCAGATGAATAATGTATTTTCCGCGCTTGCAGGTGCTGAGCGGGTGTTCCAGGTACTGGATGAGGAGCCGGAAACAAAAGAACAGGACACTGTGAAGCTAGAAACCATTCGTGGGGATGTGATTCTTTCACATGTGAATTTCGGTTATCGGCCGGGTGTACCGATTCTGCATGATATTTCGCTGTACGCAAAGCCGGGGCAGAAGATTGCCTTCGTTGGTTCTACAGGTGCCGGAAAAACGACCGTGACCAATCTGCTTTCACGTTTTTATGATATCGAGGACGAAAGCATTACGATTGACGGAATTCCGATTGAGAAAATTGAACGTTCCTTTCTGCGGCAGAATATCGCTATGGTACTGCAGGACACGCATCTTTTCACGGGGACGGTACGGGAAAATATCCGCTATGGGCGGCTGGAGGCCACAGATGAGGAGGTGGAGCAGGCTGCGAAAATTGCTTCTGCGCATTCGTTTATTATGCATCTGGAAAACGGTTACGATACCATGCTGGAGCATGATGGTGCCAATCTTTCCCAGGGACAGCGGCAGCTTTTAAACATTGCCAGGGCCGCCATCTCCAGGGCACCGATTCTGATCCTGGACGAAGCGACGAGCTCCGTTGACACGAGGACGGAGCGCCATATTGAGGAAGGCATGGATGCCATTATGAAGGACCGGACGACTTTTGTAATCGCGCACCGGCTATCAACTGTCCGTAGATCCAATGCCATCATGGTACTTGAGAAGGGACAGATTCTGGAGCGGGGAACACATGAAGAACTGCTTGCCCAAAACGGAAGATATGCCGACCTGTATCACGAGATCGCGCAGCTTGATTAAGCCTGGTCTGCAGACTGAGAGATTAAAAAGCTTATAGACGATAAATGTATGGTAAAAAATAATTAGGCACCTTGACAAAAGAAGAAGATGATGATAATATAATACCAAGGTACCGAAAAAACACGAAAAGAGGAATTCCAAATGAGAAATTACGAAAAAAATGATAATTCAGTATGCGGAAAACATCATAGCAAAGGCGGTTTTCATGGACGCATGGCAGGATTTCATATAGAGGATGCATCTTTGCAGGAGTTACTGATCCGCAGCGGATATATTGCGGAGCGAAAAAGCGGGAAGCAGAGAGGACAGAGCCGTATATTGAATATTCTGCTGGAAAATCCACAGATGAGCCAGAGAGCGCTGCAGGAGCAGCTCGGGATCGAGCCTGGATCTATCAGTGAGATCCTTGCGAAGCTTGAAGAAAAGGGTTTTCTTGTGAAAGAAAAGGATGAAAACGACCGGCGCAGAATGATCCTGCGTCTTACAGAAGCTGGAAAAACGGCTGCAGAAGCTGAAAAATCAAGGGATGCAAAGCAGTACGGAGAGGAAATATTTTCTTCTCTGACTCATGAAGAGCAGGAGCAGTTGAAAGAAATATTGCGAAAGCTTTTAACACAATGGCATATAGAAAGACAACAGTGGAAAAAGAAATTGGAGGAATAAATCATGAATATGGAAAGTAACACAGCGATAAAAGACGGAAAAGAAGTATGCCCGTGCTGCGACCGTCACTGTCCGGTTGATAACCTTCACTGTCCGAAGGGAAAAGAGCATTTTGGACTTCCGGTAGAGGAGTGTGGAGAAGAAGGTCGCGGCGGACACAGGCATGGCATGGAAGATGGACGTGGAGAACACGGACGTGGCAAAGAAGGCGGATGCAGACGCGGAGAGCACGGACATGGAAAAGAAGGAAAATGCGGACGCAGAGAGCACGGACACGGCAAGCTTAACAAAGATTTTTTTGCTTGAATATTGCATTTAAAAATGGCATATGCTATAATGCCGATAGGCAA
>DKTR01000056.1:0-378 GCA_002473385.1 Lachnospiraceae bacterium UBA7225 | reverse complement strand
ATATGCTATAATGCCGATAGGCAATGAAAGATAACAGCTGATTCATACGGACAGCTAAACGCCCCCAGAGATGTGACCTCTGGGGGGTTCTGCTCCTAATTCTGATAACGGAAAGGTTTAGCTCCGCAGGCTGGTTACCGGTTATTTATCGCCATCCAGCCATTTACTGATGAGATGGCAAATCACACCAGCCACGACAGCGATAATGAAAGATAACAAATAATCCATACAGACTCCTCTTTTTTGTCATCAGATTCAGAGGCGGTAACGAATAAATCATATCATATACTTTTTAACTTTTCTATATCACATTAAGTTTAATGTTTCAACTTTTCATGTATAAAATCCTATATATTATATTTCTTTAATACTAGTTGT
>DKTR01000015.1:10329-25850 GCA_002473385.1 Lachnospiraceae bacterium UBA7225 | reverse complement strand
GGCTGTTCTGAACAATTTCATATCCGGTTTTATAAAAATATTGCCATTCATTTTATCAAAATGATTGTTATATCTCAAATCCTATATTATAATAAGGAGACGCATAACGCAGAAAAAACCGGAGGCATTATGGGGACAAATGTTTTTGAACCCAACATCCTAAATTGGAACAAATGCCGGAAATTGCAGGAGGGCATCATGAGTATTACTACCACGGAAATCCGAAAACTGAATTGTAACATGGTATATAAAATGATTTATGAGAATGACGGAGTCTCAAAGGATATGATTTCCCGTAAGCTGAATTTCAGTCTGCCCACCATCTCCCAAAATCTGAAAGCACTGCTGGCTGCAAATAAAATTTACTGCGGTTCCACGCAGACTGCTACCGGAGGACGACCGGCTGTTCTGTATAAATTCAATGCCAACGCCAGGGTTGCCATCGGCGTGGAGGTACTTGCAGAGCATCTCAATGTGGCAGCCGTGAATCTGCGCGGGGAAATTCTCAGGGAGGATACCTTAGATATTGGTTTTCTGGCTGCCGAAACGTACTTTTCTATTTTCGGTACCTGGATCAACCGTTTCATCCACTCCCTCGGTCTGCAGACGCAGGACATTCTTGGAATCACCGTGACAATCCAGGGAATTCTTGCTGATGACGGTGAACGTATTATGTACGGGAAGATTTTAAACAGCAATTCTTTTTCACGCTCCGACTTTGCCCGTCATTTTTCCATACCGCTCTCTCTGATACACGATGCAGAAGCCGCTGCCATCGCGGAGCACTGGTACAATCCGTCCCTGGAAAACGCCATCTACCTGTCCCTCAACCCTTTTCTGGGTTCCGCAGTCATCCTGCAGGGCGGCGTCCTTCGCACCCGGCAGCTCAGCAGCGGAACCGTAGAGCACATGACGCTTCACCCGGACGGATATCTCTGCTACTGCGGAAAACGGGGCTGCGTAGATGCCTATTGCTCCGCTAACAGTCTTTTGCGCAGCGCCGCAGAAAATCTTCCTGCCTTTTTCCAGCATGTCCGGGAAGGAAACATCCGGGCAGTCCAGGTCTGGCACAATTATCTGAAAGAACTGGCTCTCCTGATTGACAACCTGCGCATGGTCATGGGATCCGATATCGTAATCGGCGGTCTGCTCGCAAAACATATTGCCGCAGAGGATCTGGAATATATCAAAAACAGCGTACTCGCCTATACAACTTTTAAAAATGTCGATTTTCAGATCAGCAGGGGATACCATGGCGATAAGGCAGCACTGGTTGGTGCCGCCATCACACGGATCTGTCATTATCTAAAAGAAGAATGTCTGATTTCCTAGAGTCTATTTTTTCATCTTCGGCTGACAGAGAAGACTTGCGATATAAGAAAAGATCAGCGCTGCCCCGATCCCGGCGGCGCCTGCTGTGAAGCCGCCCTTAAACAGCCCGATAAAGCCTTCTTTGTCGATTGCCTCCTTCATGCCCTCCCAGATCACATTTCCGAACCCGAGCAGCGGTACGCCCGCCCCCGCCCCGGCAAATTCCTGGAAGGGTCTGTAAATGCCAAGCGCACCGAGAATCGCCCCCGTCACCACCAGAATTACCATAACACGTCCCGGCATCAGCTTCGTCTTTTCTAAAAGAATCTGCACCAGTGCACAGATCAGCCCGCCCACCCAGAAAGCAGTAATATATTCCATATCATTTCCTCCTGATTTTTTTAGCAATGCTCGATTACAACCGCATGCGCGATCCCTGGCACACTCTGCCCTTCGTTAAAGCTCACCGTGGAGAGCAGCGCCCCGGTTGGCACAAACAGCACACGCTTCCAGACGCCCTTGCGGATTTTGGGCAGAACCATTGCCGCAAGCGTCACTGCCGAACATCCGCAGCCGCTCCCTCCGGAATGCGTATCCTGCGTCTCCCGGTCATAAATTTCAATTCCGCAGTCCATATGCACCTTTGTGATATCAAACCCTTTTTCCTTCAGAAGATCAATCAGAATCGTCTGTCCCACATAGCCGAGATCACCGGTAATGATTTTATCGTAAGCGTCCGGCTGCCGGTTAAAATCCATCAGATTCTGATAAATAGTATCGCAGGCTGCCGGAGCCATGCAGGCTCCCATATTCAGCGAATCCTTCACCCCAAAATCGACCACTTTTCCTGTCGTGATTCCGGTAACGCGCGCATGTCCGCCCTTCTCTGCAAGAATAAATGCACCGCTGCCCGTCACTGTCCAGGTTGCCGCAAGCGGACGCTGATTTCCATAACCAAGCGGGAAACGGAACTGCTTCTCCGCACTGGCAAAATGACTGGAGGTGATTGCCGCCGCATAATCGGCATAGCCGCCCGCTACCGCCATAGCCGCAAGCGAAAGCGATTCCCCGCAGGTAGAACAGGCACCGTACAGCCCGAACAGTGGTATGTCCAGATTCTCCATGCCGAAGGATGTGGCAATAAGCTGCCCCAGAAGATCTCCTCCAAACAGATAGCGCACCTGCGCCGGACAAAGACCGGCGTGCTGCAATGCCGCCTTCATTGCTTCATTCTGCATTGTGCTCTCCGATTTTTCCCAGTTGTCTTCTCCAAAACGATCATCACTGCAGATCAGATCAAACGCATTCGCCAGCGGCCCTTCTCCCTCTTTTTTACCCACCACAGAAGAAAAGCCGATGATATGCGGTGCTCTGTCAAATTGTATACTTTGCTTTCCTGTCATCTGCTTCATCATTTCCACAACCTTTCTGTGCATCTCCTCCTTTACTGCGGCACCTACGGGACCTGCCACTGGCAGCTCCCTTCGGATACATGGCAATCTGCAGGACCTGTCACCGGCAGCTTCTTCCGGATGCATGGCAACGTAAAAAGGAGACACTCTATTGACGATAGTGTCTCCTTTTCTCTCTCTTTTATACATATTCGTCGATTTAGAGAGTGCGCAGCACGAAAAAATCGACGGCAGGCGCTCAATTATGGAAATGCACAGCACATTACCGCTGTCCTTTATCGTAAGGAATACCTTCTGCCTTCGGCGCGCGCGACTTGCCTGAGGTAAAGGCAAGCACTACCAGAGAAATAATGTAAGGCAACATATTGTAAATGGTACTCGGAAGCTTCAGTGCCACCAGTGCCGGGAATCCGGTATATACATTGGACAATGCGCGGAACAGTCCAAACAAAAGAGCCGCGATACCGATATTCACCGGCTTCCACTGTCCGAAAATCATAACGGCAAGCGCCAGGAACCCAAAACCTGCCACACCGTTTTCAAATTTCCATTCGCTCACACCTGCTGTAATGTACACGATACCACCCAGACCGCCGAGCAGACCCGAGATCAGTACACCCGCGTAACGCATCTTGTACACATTAATTCCGACAGAATCCGCCGCCTGCGGATGCTCACCGCACGCCTGAAGGCGAAGCCCGAATCTGGTCTTGTAAAGTACAATGTAGGATACCACCAGTGCAATCGCTGCAATCAGCATAAACCAGTTGAACTCAAATCCGCCGATGCGCACCAGGAATGCTTTTTTGCTGTTAATGTAGGTAATTGTAGAGGATACGTTATCCTTGTTCTCCGCCATATTAATCGCTCTCACGATAACCACTGCCGCCGCGGTGCCAAGCAGGTTCAGTGCAGTGCCGACCAGCGTCTGATCCGCCTTAAAATTAATCGCCGCCACTGCAAGCAGCAGGGAATACAGCATTCCAACCAGAACCGCTGCTGCAATAACCAGCACGATCATGACGACTGCCGGTACGGTCGCCGGAACAAATTTCAGCATCAGCGCTCCGCCAAGCGCTCCCATAACCATAATACCCTCTAATCCGATGTTTATAACGCCGCTGTGCTCTGAAAAACATCCGCCAAGCGCTACCAGAATCAGAACGGAAGCAAATATCAATGTATATTGTACTAAAAGCAGCATTATGCCTCGCCTCCTTTCTGTCCCTGCGCCGCGCGCTTTTCATCCCGTCTGTCCAGAAGCCTGTTCAGCCAGAGCTTGAAGAAGAATACGAACCCGCACAGATAAATAATCAGAGCGGAAATCAGATCCGAAATCTGTGAGCAATACATCGACTTGTCCACATACGCGCCGCCGCTGGTAATATGCTGGATAAAATAGGATGAAAAAATTGCCCCGATCGGATGCAGACCTCCTAAAAATGCCGCAGCAATCCCGTTAAAGCCCATACCCGGAACACTTGTCTGGGTAACTGCCCACTGCTCCATGCCCGTCAGATAGTAGAACGAAGCGCCCATGCCGGCAAGTGCACCGGAAATAGCCATCGTGAGGATAATATTGTACTTCTCACGCATGCCGCAGTATTTTGCCGCCTGCTTGTTTAATCCGGTTGCCTTCAGCTCATAGCCAAGCTTTGTTTTTTCCAGAAGCACCCACACAAGGATCGCCACTATAACTGCCAGCGGAAGCGCGATCGTCACATATTTATTATTGGCAAAAATCGCCGAAAGTCCCATGGACGGGATAATCGCTCCCGGATTCTTTGCAGTCAGAGCCTCCGAGTATGGACTGGAAGCATCCTTCACTGTCGACAGCAGCATATTCACCACGTACAGCGCGATCCAGTTCAGCATAATGCAGGAAATAACCTCATTTACATTGCAGTATGCCTTCAGAAGACCAGAAATGGCCGCCAGAGCTGCACCCACAACAATTGCCGCCAGAACGCAGAAATACCATGGAAGCTGCAATGCCAGGGCACAATAAAGACAGGCGCCTGCTCCCGCCACATATTGTCCTGCCGCTCCGATATTAAAAAGTCCTACCTTGTAGGCAAACAGCACAGACAGTGAACACAAAAGCAGCGGTGCCGTTTTGACCAGCGTACTTCCAAAATACTGCATTGCCTTTATCTTTGTCGGATAATACATAAAATTCTTTAAAATAGCAGTAATTGCCTTGCCCGCGCCTGCCGGATTGATCAGCAGCAGTACGATATAGCCAGCCAGAAGACCAAGCAGAATGCACGCCAGCGATGCAATCAGAGACTGAACCGCACCGTTGCGCAGGAGGCTTCTCTTTTCCTTTTTATTCATTTGTGCTGCCTCCCTTCTTTGCGCCTGCCATATACAGACCCAGCTCCTCTACCGTTACCTTCTTCGGGTCAAACTCTCCGACAATCTCACCCTCATACATAACGAGAATGCGGTCTGACACATTCATAACCTCATCCAGCTCCAGACTGATGAGAAGCACGCCCTTTCCGGCATCGCGCTGCGCCACAAGCTGGCTGTGAATATATTCAATTGCACCGACATCCAATCCTCTTGTCGGCTGTACCGCGACCAGAAGTTCCGGATTTTTATCAATCTCACGGGCAATTATCGCTTTCTGCTGGTTTCCGCCCGACATAGAACGCGCCAGCGTGACAGGTCCCTGTCCGGAACGCACGTCATACTGTTCAATCAGACGCTCCGCGTAAGAGCGGATGTTCTTTTTCTTTAGAAAGCCCGCTCTATTGGTGAACTGCGGCTCAAAATACCGCTGCAGCACCATGTTATTTTCCAGTGTATAATCGAGTACCAGTCCGTGCTTATGACGGTCCTCCGGAATATGGCTCATCCCCATAACGGAACGCTTCCGGATGGGTGCATGGGTGATATCCTCGCCATTCAGCCGGATAGTACCGGATTTTAACGGTTCCAGTCCGGACAGCCCATAGACAAATTCCGTCTGTCCATTGCCGTCGATGCCGGCAATACAGACAATCTCACCGCGGTGCACCTGCATGCTGACATTGTTCACTGCATTATTTTTGTGTCTCTTTGATGCCACTGTCATTCCCTGGATATCCAGCACGACCTCACCCGGTCTGGCATCTTTTTTCTCCACGGCAAAATTTACATCTCTTCCGACCATCATGGCAGACAGCTTTTCCGGGGTGGTGTTTTTTGTTTCAACAGTACCCACATATTTTCCCTTCCGCAAAACAGTACAGCGGTCAGAAACCTGCATAATCTCCGCAAGCTTATGGGTAATAAACAGGATACTCTTTCCCTCCGCCGCCAGATTTTTCATGATCGACATCAGTTCCTGGATCTCCTGGGGAGTGAGCACTGCCGTCGGCTCGTCAAAAATCAGAATCTCGTTGTCCCGGTACAGCATTTTCAGAATTTCTGTGCGCTGCTGCATCCCGACCGTGATATCCTCAACCAGTGCATCGGGATCTACCTGCAGACCATATTTCTCAGAAAGCTCCATTACCTTCCGCTTTGCCTCCGCCTTCTGCAGAAAGCCGCCTTTTGTCGTCTCCACGCCAAGGATAATGTTGTCCAGAACGCTGAAGCATTCCACCAGCTTAAAGTGCTGGTGAACCATACCGATTCCAAGATCATTTGCATCGTTCGGATCCTTAATCTCTACTTTCTTTCCATCCTTGCGGATTTCGCCCTCTTCCGGCTGATACAGCCCGAACAGGACACTCATCAGCGTAGACTTTCCCGCACCGTTTTCCCCAAGAAGCGCATGGATCTCACCTTTTTTTAACTGCAAAGTGATATTATCATTTGCTATGATGCCCGGGAACCGTTTTGTAATGCCAAGCATCTCGACAGCATAATTTTCCAATGTCACCTTCCCCCTTTCTCTCTCACACGTGTCTATATTCTAACATAGATTTTACACAATTTAAAGAAAAATGATGAAAATATTATGCAAAATGACAAAGAGCACCACTTGGCAGCAATAATATGCTGTTTCGTGATGCTCCGTTTTTATGTCGGAAAAATTTTATTTAATATTTCCAAGATCGTTTACAGTGATTGCGGTCTCCGGCATAGTCTCAATACCATTCTCAACCTTAATATCACCAGCTACCATAGAAGCTACCAGCGCTTTGTAGTCGTCTTCTGTGAAGTTCTCAGACCACTGTGTGCTCTCAATCGGAAGCTGTACGTAATTGTCTTCCGGATTCTCGGATACCAGACCAAGATTGTCGATCTTGCCAACATAATCTGCCCAGGTATCTTCCAGAACAATTGCAGAAAGCAGAGTGTTTACAGTCGGAGCAAGCCCCTTCATTGCAGAAGTAAGTGTCATGCCTTCGCCGTAAGCATCGATAATCGGAGCCTGGTCAGAGTCAACACCAATCACCTTGCCGCCAACCTTTGCAGCTGCCTCTGCAGCAGATGTATAGATGCCGCCGCCGCATGCGAATACAGCTTCCACACCATTTGTGGAGTACCAGGTATCCATTGCCGCCGTGATGTCTGCATCGCCGTAGAACTGTCCGCCGTATGCATACTCTACCGTCACTTCATCTTCAATGCCAAGCTCTACTGCAGCTGCGTTTGCACCCTGTACATAGCCAAAGCCATAGCGGATAACTGCCGGCACAGACATACCGCCCAGGAAGCCAAGGTGCTTATAGCCCATCTTTACGGCTGCATAACCCGCCATGTAACCCGGAATCTCTTCCTGGTAAATTGCGCAGTAAGTATTTTCCGTGTTGTAAACATCGGAGAGCGGAACATCCTCGCCAAGGTCGCCGCGAAGGTCTGCCTCAGACATATCCAGCGCGATGAATTTTACATCCGGATAAACCGGGGATTCTTCTCTGAGTGTTGCACCGAACAGATAGCCCGGAAGTACAATAATGTTATATCCCTCTGCACATGCCTGGTCTACTGCAGCGATACGGGCTTCGTCAGAATCACCGTCCGGTTTGTAGTAGTTGAAATCTACGCCATTTGCTTCTGCGAATGCCTTGCAGGCTTCGTAGGTCGTCTGGTTGAAGGACTGGTCTGTGATATCACCGGAGTCTGTAACCATTGCAATTTTGTAGGTCTCACCGGAAGCTGTCGTTTCTGTTTCATTCTGCACAACGCTCGAGGTTTCCGGCTCTGTAGCTTTTTCCTTCGCGCCGCATGCTGTAGCAGACAGTATCATTGCTCCTGCAAGCACTGCTGCCATGAGTTTCTTTTTCATGATTCTTTACCTCCTTTAGTGATTAACAATAGTAGTATTATAGTACCATTTTTCCGGAATATTAGCAAGCAATTCTGAAAATTATTTTATATTGCCAGAGACAGAAGGTCTGAAACCCCATCTCCTGGCAGCAGCTCTAAAGCAGCAAAGAAATCAACAGGTAAATCAGCGTTCCGCAAAGTCCCAGGCAGAACAGGATCAGACCGTAAGAAAGGCTTCTGCCGATTATGCCGGTGTTTTCCTTAAAGCTTTCATAGGCAAGCGCAAACGCATGCTCGTAATCCTTTTTTCTGGGATGACGGCGCCAGATTGTCAGATTCAGCAGCGCTACTACCCTGTTTACAAGGCACCCGCACACATGGGTAAGCCCATTGCCTTCCTCCAGTTCATGCGGCTGAGGGCTGTCCTTGTAAATAGTCTTCCGCAGGAATACTATTACACTGTCTGTAATCGTATCGAAAAGACCTGCCTCCACGCTTCCGGCGATTGGAAGCACCTTTGCAAGCAGATCGACTGCGTGATCAAGCACCATGCAGACACCGCCGCAAACTGTCGGAACCGCCGTGAGCAGAATCGGACGGTACACATAATCCTCCAGGTCCAGCACGCGCGGCCAGCGGTTAACATACACCGTACTGCCGTCCGGCAGCTTTGTTACCATCCAGGTACGCACAATCAGCAGATAAATCAACACGCCAATGGTAATAGAAATCAGACCGCCCTTCAGATTTGCCAGACTGAAATACGCCACCGTATGCGGATTTTCTAACAATCCGCAGAAGCTCTGTCCCATGTCGGCAATTTTATCCATCGTCAGATGCGGGAGAATACCCATCAGCGGAAACAGCACCGCCGGGACAGCCAGCGCCGCCGCGCTCACCGGATTCATGTATTTTCCGGACATGCTGTCATATTTTTTCTGTACTTCCGCGTCATTGTTTTTCTCCACAAAAACAGCGAAGAATAATTTGCTCATATATGCTACCGTCAGACCGCCGCTGATAAGAAACAGCCACTCAATAATCTTCATATCGCTGACACCGAACAAGCCCTGTGCCAGCACGCCTTCTTCCAGCGCCTCCACGTATTCCACAATGCTCTCGTGGATGAGTGTCTTGCTGATATACCCCGAAAACAGCGGAATACCGCCAATACCGAGCGCTCCGGCAAGATAAATAGCTGCCAGCAGCGGCTTCTTCCGGCCAAAGCCGCGGATTTCGTTGAGATTCAATTTGTGCAGGTTCATGAAAATAACGCCTGCTACCATAAAGAGAACCAGCTTAAATAGTGAGTGATTTACCATATGCAGGAAGCTTCCGCGCACCGCCAGTGCATTTTCCCCGGCAAGCAGACCCTGCATTCCGACGCCAACAAGTATAAAACCAATCTGCGATACAGACGAGCACGCCAGCGTACGCTTAAAGTCAACGCAAAACAGCGCCAGCACCGCACCCACTACCATTGTGAGCGTACCAATAATCAGTACAAAAGTGCCCCACTTCCAGTCGTACAGCAAGATCTTGCAGCTGATTACCAGGATACCAAACATACCGGTCTTTGTCAGAATACCGGAAAGCAGCGCGCTTGCCGGAGCCGGAGCAACCGGATGCGCCTTCGGCAGCCAGATATGCAGCGGAAAAGCACCCGCCTTGGCCGCAAAGCCGAAAAACAGACAGCCTGCAGCCGCGTATACATTTTTTCCGGCACATGCCGCATGCAGCTCGCTGATCTTCAAAGTTCCTGTCTGATTGTACAGCAGGAATAAGCCCATCAGCATCACCAGACCGCCGATCACCGCCACGGCAAGATAGGTCTCCGCCGCACGCAGAGATTCTGCGCGCTCATCCTGCGCTACCCAAACATAGGACGCCAGAGACATCACTTCAAAAAATATAAAGGTCGTATACAGATCCGCCGAGAAGAAAATTCCTTCGGTGGCGCCGAGCGTCACCAGCAGAAACAGATAATAACGGTTCCGGTTGCGGTAATGCCCAAAATACTCGGCGCTGAACAGCGTTGTCGCCATCCACATAAAAGCCGCGATCGTGCCATATACTGCCCGGAAGCCCTCCGTCTCGAAGGAGAGTCCCATACCGCAAATACCGGGAATCACAAGAGAAGCCGTTCCGGCTCCTTTTACTGCCAGCAGAAGGACCAGCAGCAGAAATTCCGCGATTGTGATACAGCCTGCCACGCGGTCACGCAGCACCTTATCTTTTCTTCCCGTCAGGAAGGATACCCCCGCCCCGAGCATCGGGAAAAATACAATCACTGCCAGTAAAAGAAAGCTTTGTTCCATTTTCGTGGTCCCTCCTTTCTAATATATACCCGCCGCAACATCCCGGAAAAAGGCGATCAGCGGCGAGGAGAACAGACCGAGCACAATGACGCCCGCCGCAAACACCAGCAGCGGCAGACACATCTTCCAGGTCGGATCTTTTACAGTCGCAATGGTGGAATAATCAAATTCCTTTCCGGGGAAAAACGCCCGGATTACAATAGACATCATATAAATTGCCGTCAGCAGTGCAGAAATCAGCAGACAGCCGATACCGAAGTATGCCTGCACATTACCGCTGTCTACTGCCGCTCCCGCCAGATTCCACTTGCTGATAAAGCCTGCAAGCCCCGGCACGCCCATCAGACCCAGAGCGGAAACCGTAAAGCAGCCGAACACAACCGGCATCCTTCTGCCCATCCCGTTCATCTCATAGATATAACTCTTGCCTGTCTGGTGCATAAACGCACCCGCGCACAGGAAGGAACAGATCTTCATGAAGGCATGGCAGACCATATGTGCCAGCGCGCCTGTCATCCCCCACGGTGTCATAATGGTAGCGCCGAAAATAATGTAGGACAGGTTGCTGACTGTTGAATAGGCAAGACGCCGCTTGATATGCGTCTCCTTGACAGCGCGGCTGCACCCGTACACAATAGAAAACATGGCAAAGCCCATCACGACCACCTGCACCCAGGTTCCGCGCAAAAATTCCGTACCAAAGCTATAGTAGGTCAGACGGATAATGGCAAACACACCTGCCTTCACGACTGCAACGGCATGGAGCAGCGCTGTGACCGGCGTAGGTGCAACGCCCGCCTGCGGCAGCCAGGAGCTTAAGGGCCAAATAGCAGCCTTTACACCAAAGCCCATAAATGCCAGCAGATAAACCAGCAGCAGCGTATTGGTCTTATCACCGATCTTTTCTAAATTCAGTACACCGCCCATCACAAATTCCAGCGAATCCCCGTATACCAGCAGGAACACCAGTCCGACCAGCGCGAATGCTGCGCCGCCCAGAGAATAGTAAAGATATTTACGGCTTGCCAGAATTGCCTCACGCTTTAAGGTATGCATGACCAGAGGCACTGTCACCAGCGTCAGCAGCTCGTAAAAGAAATACATACTGAGCATATCAGACGCAAAAGCAATGCCAAGTGTGACACCGTACGTCATGCTGTAAAACATAAAGAAAATTTTCTCATGCCCCTCATGCTCCATGTACTCAAAAGAATATAACATCGCCAGCGGCCACAGCACTGCCACCAGGGAAGCAAATACCATCGTCATGCCATCTATCTTAAAAGAGATAGAAAGCCCACGCACGAAATAGATTACCTCAAAAATCTCCATCGGGCCGTGTGCCACCAGTGACAGCACGATCGCGGAGGTTGCAAGCATAAGGAACTCCAGGTATATCATCATCTGACTCCGTTTTTTAAACGGAAGGAGCGGAGTCAGCGCGCCGCCGATGACCGGCAGCAATATTGCAGCTAAAATCCAGTATTTACTCATAGTCCGACGCCTCCTTACAGCACCGCACTGACAATCCCGGAAATATACGCTGTCAGCGGATTCGGGATAACGCCCAGAAGCACTGCCAGAGCAGCCAGAATTGCCAGCGGAATCGTCATGGTCTTTGCCGGTTCCAGTTTTTTCAGCGACTTATAATCGTAGCCGGCGCCGGGCAAAAAGCCTTTAATCGTAATCGGGAGCAGATACCCCGCTGTTAAAAGTGCGCTGACAAGAAGCACCACCGGACCGAGCCATGAAAAGACAGAAATGCCCGATTCCAGGGAGCCGGTCGCCAGATACCACTTACTGATAAAGCCGCTTGCAGGCGGAATACCGACCAGTGCAAGAGAAGCAAAGGTGTAGCACCAGATTGTTGCAGGCATTTGTTTGCCGATGCCTGTCAGTTCGTCCACCCTGGTCTTTCCGGTACGATAAATAATAGCACCTGCACTTAAAAACAGGCACGATTTAATAATCGCATGGAACACAATATGTAAAAGAGAACCTGTCATCGCCTGCGGCTGCAGCAGCGCAAGTCCGAACAGGATGTAGGAGGCCTGACTGACCGTTGAATAAGCAAGCCGCTTTTTCAGAAGCCTCTCGCGGTAGGCAAGCATGGAGCCCATAAATACCGTGGTCAGCGTCAGTATCAGCCAGACAGTCTGCACCCAGGTGCCGCGGATAAATTCCGGTCCGATCACATAATAAACCGTGCGGATCACGCCGATGACACCCGCCTTTACAATCAGACCGGACAGCACCGCACTCGCCGGAGCCGGAGCAACCGGATGCGCTGTCGGCAGCCAGGCATGCATCGGAAACATACCCGCCTTCACACCAAAGCCGAGAATCATAAAAAAGGCAATCACAAGCAGAACACCCTCATGACCGGACACCCGTGCCATATCGAGCGACCCGCCGGCAGTAAAGTCCAGGGTTGCTGCATACTGGTTCATAAAATAAATTCCGAGCAGCACCATATAAGCGCCGCAGAGAGAGTAAAACAGATATTTCATCCCTGCCATCAGTGCATCCCGCGTCCTTGTATGCAGCACCAGCGGGAGTGACGTGAGTGTCATAATCTCATAAAATACATAAAACGTAATCATATTACCCGCAAAGGCGAGTGCAAGCAGTACGCCGTACACAATCAGATAAAATCCGAAATAACGCTTTTCCTCCTGCTCATGCTTCATATACTCAAAGGAAAATATCCCGGCAAGCACCCACACAAGCGACACCAGCACGGCATAAAGCCTGCCGAGCCCGTCCACATGGAAGTAAAGCTTCAGGTTTTCTCCAAACTGCAGCAGCAATAATTCCTGTTCTTTGCCGCACACCACCAGCAATGCCAGGACCGCTGTGACAACCAGGACGGTGCCTGTCGCGCGAAGAAGCTTTATCCGCTCCCTGAAAACCGGCAGAAGCAAAACCGCCACACCACAGAGGATTGGAAAAAATACTGCAAAAACGATCCAGATAGAATTATTCATTTGTCCTCTCCTTTCCTCTTACGCAAAATTCGAAAGCCCGGTCTGTATAATATGCAGGATCGGCTCTGACATCATACCGAGCGTCATATTCAGCAATACAAACAGTATAATCGTAACCGTATACAGCTTCTGCCGGCTCATGGTAACGGTCGTGTAGCCTTTTTCTGCAATCACGCTCTTCTTCTCCGGCACATAGATACGGATAACCGTCTTCATAAAGTAAATAGCATTTAAAATTGTACTGATCGCCAGAACGATCAGCGTCGGCAGCATTTTTATATTCGGATGCAGAACCGCCGCCTCCGCAAACAGAATCTTGCTGACAAACCCTGCAAAGACAGGAATACCAACCATCGAGAGCGAACCAACCGTAAAACCGACACCCGCAATCTTATTGCGGTAACCTGCACCCGTCAGTGCAAAGAAGCTGCGGCTACCTGCCGATACATCCGTCAGACCGATCGCCGAAATAAACAGCAGCGACTTGGTAGCGGAGTGCGCCAGGATATGGAAAATACTGGCTACCACACCCTCCGTTGTGCCCAGACCAAATCCCATATAGATATAGCCGATCTGCGCTACCGACGAAAAAGCAATCATCCTGCGGACATCTTTTTCCATGATTGCGCTCACTGAACCGAAGATCATGCCGCAGAGTCCGAACACAAACAGCACATTAATAATCTTGCTTTCACAGATAATATCAAAACCGATCACACGGTAAAAAATCTTGATCAGCAGGAAAATATATCCTTTGGAGACCAGGCTGGACAGCATGGCCGCCGAGGAAACCGTTGAATAGCCATAGGCATCCGGCAGCCAGGAGTGGAATGGAAACAGCGCACTCTTGATAGAAAGACCGACTGTGATCAGACCGATAGTAATGCTCAGCGGAATGCGATAGGTTCCCGTCTCCATAATACTGGCAACCTGCTCCTTGATATTTGACATCAGCAGATGTCCGGTCAGATCATACAGCATGCAGATCCCCATGAGCAGCAGACCGGAACCCAGAAGGCTCATGATCATGTAGCGCACCGCCGCCTCAATCGTTCTGCCGTTCTGGCGGATCATAATGAGACCGCAGGCAGAAATTGTGTTGATTTCAACAAAGACATAGGCAGTGAACAGGTCGTTCGTATAGATCAGCGCCAGCAGGGAGCTGAGCAGCAGATCAGTAAGAATATAATAAATATTGTGCTTGCTTTTCTCTACCTCATCGTCCAGCTTTTTTCTGCCGCCGAGCATGGAAAGGAGCATCACGACGCAAAAAGCCAGCGCCATCGCCGCCTCCAGCGCACCTGCACGGATTTCATTGCCCCATGGAGCCGGAAAGTGCCCCATCATAAACGTATAACTTCCGCCCACATCTATCATGTAGCCAAGCAGGCATGCCGACATCACACCGATAACCGTAATCGCCGCTGTATTGAGCCACTTCGCAGCCTTCCCCGGCAGCACTGAGGATACAATACCGGAAAACATCGAAATCATGATAGAAAAGAAAGGGACATTCTGTACAAAAGCCATCACAGCCCCTCCTTCTTAAGTCTTGAAGAAATCTCATCCAGATCCAGCGTATGATACCGCTTATACAGCCGCACTGTCAGCGACAGCATCAGCGCTGTGACAGAGACTGAAACCACAATGCCTGTCAGCACCAGACCGCTGGGAATAGGGTTGATGTAGGCTTCCACATCGGTGACGCCGTCCACGACTATGGGCGCAACCCGCCCGGCGATATATCCTTTTTCCGCGAGGAAAAGGTAGATCGCGCTGTCCATGATATTGAGGCCGATAATCTTTTTGATCAGGTTATTTTGTAAGAGCAGATTGGTAAAGCCGATACAGAACAGGACAGCCGATACGGCTTCCCCGTAATTGGCCAGTAAATTCGGGCCCATTTTAAAATCCTCCTTTTCGGAACATGGCATAAAAAGCGTAGATTGTGCAGGCGACCACAAGCCCTACCGCGATGTTTAAGGGCAGGATCAGGCCGCTTGAGAGAATCGCGCCGGGCGTGCCCTTCGGGATCACGCTGTGGAGGTGGTTAGCGCCCGTGTAGAAAGAGTAGCTTTTTGCCAGACAGTAGAAGGANNGCCTGTCAGCACCAGACCGCTGGGGATCGGGTTTATGTACGCTTCAACATCCTGCACGCCATTCACCACGATCGGAGCTACTCTTCCGCTGATGTAGCCCTTTTCCGCGAGAAAAAGGTACACTGCGGTATCCATAATATTCAGACCGATAATCTTTTTTATCAGATTTTTCTGGAGAAGCAGATT
>DKTR01000015.1:0-10067 GCA_002473385.1 Lachnospiraceae bacterium UBA7225 | reverse complement strand
AGATTTTTCTGGAGAAGCAGATTTGCAAACCCGATCCCGAACAGGATCATAGCAATCTCTTCTCCCAGATTTGCTACAAAATTTGATCCAAGCATTTTAAAAACCTCCTTTACGAAACAGTGCAAAGAACGCATACATCGTGCAGGCAACTACCAGCCCCACACAAATATTGAGCGGCAGAATCAGACCGCTGCTTAAAATAGCACCCGGCGTGCCGAGCGGAATGCCGCTCTCCAGATGGTGTGCACCCGTGTAGAAGGAATAGCTCTTCGCCAGACAGTAAAACGTCAGCGCCGTAAAGCTCACCCATTTATATGTTTTTTCGGTAAAAAACCGCTCTGTCTTCTTAAAGCCGAAAGCATTCAGATAAAGAATCAGTCCGGCACCAATGATTGCTCCGCCGGAAAAGCCGCCGCCCGGAGACAGATGCCCGTTCAGGATTACATAAATGCCAAAGATAATGATGACAGGCACCAGCACGGAAGCTATTCCCTGCAGGATGGTATCGTTCTTCGGCTCGTAAAAGCTGTCGCGCTTCTCTTCCTCCTCCGCGCTCTCCCTGCCCTTCTTTTTATCATTGCGCAGAAGAATCAGTACCGTGCAGGTGGCAATAAACAGCACATTTGATTCCCCAAAGGTATCAAACGCACGGTAATCCAGAATCATACCCGTGACGATGTTCACCGCTCCGGTATCCTGCAGACCATCCTCAATATATTTTGCCGCTACCTCATTATTCGTCGGATTATGATCGCTCCCGACTGCCGGAAGGAACGACACCTCCACCAGGAGAATGGTAATCAAAAGCAGACAGCAGACAAGCGCCGCCACCCTGTAAAAGCGCTGGAAAAAACGGTAAATCGGGTTATGCTCGGTATCGTATACCCTTCCCCGCACCTTATCATAATCCATCTGATAACGCTTTAATCTCTTTTTATTGGGCACATACTCCTGCTGCGGTGTAATTTCCACATTATCAAGGTAGGGATCCTTCTCCCCGGCAATCCACTGACGCATGCGGACCAGAAGACGTTTTCTATATTCTTCCTCAGAAATCTGTTTACTCATCTTCCTTTTTATCCTCCTCTCCCATCGCGTGGATTTTCTTTAATGTCACAAAAAACAAAAGGCTGGTGACGCCGGCACCCACAGCCGCCTCCGTGATGGCAAGATCCGGTGATTCCAGCAATATCCAGATGATCGACATGATCAGGCTGTATGACATATAGATCAGAATGGAATTCAGCAGGCTTTTGGAAAAGCTCACAGAGATTGCACATACGACCAGAAAGCCAAGTAAAATATACTGGAAAATCTGCATTACGCTTCCTCCTTCTGCATATTATTTTCTTCCTCCAGATGCTTCTTCACCTCATCGGATACCTCACAGTAATTATCCAGGTGCGGATTAGTCGTCGCCTCCAGCCTGGAGATCAGATGCGAGGATACCGGGGACGCACACCAGAGGAATACGACCACCAGACCCATCTTCAGTGTCGTAAAATTAAAGCCCGACAAAATCATCAGACCAATCAGCGAAATGCCGATCCCAAGTGTGTCTCCCAGCGCTGCAGCCTGCATACGGTTCAGCACGTACTTGAATTTAAACACACCAAGAAGCTGTACAACGAACGTGAGCAGCCCGAAAAGCAGCATCCCGGTGCCCACAATAAACTGTGTCCATTTAAGAATTTGCATGCTCTTCCTCCCCTTCCGTCTCCTGTCCTTCTTTTTCCTCCAGTTCCCTCAGCGCTCTGCCCTGGTCGCGATGCTCCAGATAGACGCCGGTATAAACCTTCGTCAGTACAACAACTGCAAGGAAGCTGATCATCGCGTAAATCAGACAGATATCTACAAGATATCCCTCATTTAGGCGAAGGGCAAGAATGGAAATGATTACCATAACCATCGTACCCATCATATTCACCGCCACAAGACGGTCTGCAATCGTCGGTCCGATAATTGCACGGATCAGACAGAGCACTGCCATGATGGCAAGAACGATCAGCGCAATGGTAAATACCCATGCATGAGCCTGCATCAAAGCCATATCACTCACCTGTCCTTTCTAATTTTTCCAGCATTTTCACAAAAACGGAATCTTCCATTCCCTCCGCAAGACTCTTATCCAGACAATGAACCACCAGCCGGTCCCCCTGAAGCGACACGGTGATGGTTCCCGGGGTAAGCGTGATGGAATTTGCTAGGATGACACGTGAGATGCGCGATTTCAGAGTAGTCTGAAACGTGATCATCACCGGCTCCACAATTTCCCGCTGTGACAGAATCAGATGGATGACGGCGATATTCGCGCGGACAATCTCAACGATCAGGGTAAACACATACCGCAGAAAGTATCCGCTCTTTTTGTACAGGATAATTTCTTTGTGTATGCTGTAATCCATAAATTTACAGATAAAAGCAAACACGAAAAGAGCAATCACAGCGCCGAATATTACAATTTCAGCGGTAATCGCTCCATTAAAAATTATCCAGACCAGAAAAAACAACAATAACATTTTCTTATCACTCCTTTATCTGCTCGCTAATAAATGATTATAGCAGATTTGAGGAGAAAAATACAACCTTCTTTTTTATAAAAACTTAATAATGATCCAGTAGACCAGCCCGAGCACCCACCCGGAAAATATTCCATAAAGGATTACCGGTCCGGCAATCGTGAAAATTTTGCAGCCGATCCCGAATACCTGCCCCTCCTTCTGAAATTCGATTGCCGGCGCCGCCACCGAGTTTGCAAAACCAGTAATCGGCACAAGTGTTCCGGCGCCGCCGAATTTTGCCAGCCGCTGGTAGATGCCGCAGCCTGTCAGTATGACGCTGATTAGTACCAGCAGCACCGAGCACCAGGTACCGGCCATTTTTTTGTCCGCGCCCATGTTCATTGCCATGTTAATAATAAACTGCCCAAGTGTACAGATAGCACCGCCCGTCACAAAAGCATGCCACATATTGCTCCAGAGACTGTGTGTCGGCGTCACCTGCTTTACATACTCATTGTATGCTCTATTTTTCTGTTCTTTTAAAATATCTGTCATGCTACCACCCCATATAAAAATATAATAAGCTTCCGGCCGCCTTTCCCAGTGCAAGGGATATGACAATGAAGCTGATGCCCTTCGCCAGCCCGATGCGCCGCGCTGCGATTGGAAAAATATTGATAACCTCCGCCAGCGCCATGATCCAGGCACCCACGTACATACCCGCTGTCAGCCCCACAACTGCCAGCATAAATCTGCCCGTAAACGGCGTTATGCTGTACACGGTAAGCAGGTTGCCATACATTGCGCCCAGCAGAATTGCACTCTCGTAGAGCTTTGTGTGGACAGCGGTGCGGGAAATACCGGCAAACCGCGTAATGATGCCCAGCCCGACCAGCAGGGCGACCACGCCCGCCGCCACCAGGACGCCGCCGCCGGCTCCGATAATGAGAAGCAGTCCTGTCCGCATCATCCTGTGATTCCCTTTCCGCTGCTCTGTGTGGTCCTGCGCTCACTTTTCGGCACATGGCGGCTCGCCTCGATGATTGTGTCGTTCACATCGTTCTCATAGGTGCGCATCTGCACCTCCAGCGGCGTCGGATCCGCCGTCAGCTTTTTGCCGGCGAAATGATTGAAAAATACGATGATGCCAAGTCCCAGACCGAGGGAGTAGGACAGCTCCAGAACTGTAAAGCCGTCCGAGGTCTGCCCGGTAAAGAGCTCATACACCTGGGCAAACAGCCGGGTGATATCCACATCATTGTTGAACGTCATAATAGAAAAAGAAGCACCAAAAAAACTCAGCACGCAGACCGCCGCCGTCTTCAGCCAGCTTACAATTTCTGAAGGCTGCTGTGGTTTCTCATAGGTAATAATAAAATCGGGCACACCAATATTATTGATCTCCAGGCCGGGAAACTCCTTCTGGATGCAGGTGACCACTTCCATCACAGATTTTACGTAGCGACCCGGCTCCTTCCCGACCGCCTCCGGGAGCAGCATCGTCTTCACACGCGTCTCAATTTCCCGGTTGCTGCAGGAAATCTGTGCAATATCCTTCAGGAACACCCGGCGGTCATGCACCCCGACATTTGTGTCAATTTTCAGATATAACGTATCCACTTTTGTCCTCCTATGGGATGGTTTCCATCACTTTATCCTTAGTATCCGCAAAACAACGGCAAATATACTGTTCATTGAATGGCATCGCGCATTTTTTTTAAAATTTTCTTTTCCAGACGCGACACCTGTACCTGCGTCCTGCCAAGCATTTCCGCCACCTGTGACTGTGTTTTGTCTTTAAAATAGCGCATAATAATAAGAAACTGTTCCTCCGGCTCCAGCGTTTCCATCACTTCCGTCAGCACCATATTATCCAGCACCTTCTCATTCATACTCTCTTTTTCCTCGATCCTGTCCTCCAGATAGATTGCTGTGCCATCGCCCTGATAGACCGGACGGTGCAGCGACTCCACCTCCGCCGCAGCCTCCATCGCCAGCACGATCTCTTCGCGGGAGATACCCACCTCCTCAGAGAGCTCCTCCATCGTCGGCTCGCGCCCCAGAAGCTTTTCCAGATGTTCCCGCGCTGCCGCCGCCCTGCACGCCGTTTCCTTTAATGACCGGCTGACCTTCAGCATCCCGTCGTCCCGCAGAAACCGTCTGATCTCTCCGGCGATCATCGGTACAGCGTAGGTGGAAAATTTCACATCATAAGAAAGATCAAAGTGATCAATTGCCTTCAGCAGCCCGATGCTGCCAATCTGAAAAAGATCCTCGGCATCCGTTCCTCTGCCGGTGAAACGCTTCGCGATGGTGAAAACAAGTCCCAGATTTTCTTCTACCAATTGTTCTCTTGCAGCTTTATCCCCCTGGTGTGCTCTCTCAATTAACCATTGGGTATGCTCCATCTAAGACTTCCTTTCAATCATGATATTCGCCCGCAATTCTGCCGATGCGCTTTTTCATTGTCACCGACGTTCCTTTACCGACAGCGGATTCCACCTGCACATCGTCCATAAAAGCTTCCATAAAAGCAAAGCCCATACCTGAGCGCTCGGTGTCCGGCTTAGTGGTAAACAGCGGCTCCATTGCCTTTGCAATGTCAGCAATGCCCACTCCGCTGTCGGAAACATTAAGTGTCAGTACCTGCCCGGCAATGCTGCACGTGACCGTCACTTTTCTGATTTCATTTTCATAACCATGAACGATGGCATTTGTCACCGCCTCAGAAAGCGCGGTCTTTACATCCGCTACCTCCTCCAGCGTGGGATTTAACTGTGTCATAAATGCCGCTACCGCCACACGTGCAAAGCTCTCATTGCAGGAGCGGCTGTCAAATTCAATCATCATTTCATTCGTCTGTTCCATATGCTTCCCCCTCAAAACATCTGCGACTGCTCCGGCAGTCCCTCATAGATATCGATTACCTTGTAAATACCGGATAAAGTCAGTATCCGCAGGATCCGGTCATTTACATGGACCGCCGCTACCACGCCGCCCATAAAACGTATATTTTTATAGCGCCCCATGATCATTCCGATTCCGGAGCTGTCCATAAAGCTTGTCCGCCGGAAATCAAAAATAATCCGCCGGATATTGTTATTCTGTATCAGCCTGTCTGATCCCTGTTTAATCTTTTCCGCATTGTGATGGTCCAGCTCCGCCGGAAGAAATACCGTCAGATCTGTTCCGTTAATTTTGAAAAAATCCTCCATCCCATAGCCTCCCCTTCTAAATAATGCTGTGACACCTACGGGAGTTGCCACTGGCAACTCCCTTCGGATGCATGGCAACCTACGAGACCTGCCACTGGCAGCTCCTTCCGGATGCATGGCAACAAAGAAGCCCGGAAGGTAATTTCCTTCCGAGCCCCTGCTTCGAGCTTTCTCTTCTGTTGTAGCGACGTCTGTCAGCCCTGCACTCCTTCTACCGGGGTACCGTCTGCATTCGTCTCTGCCACCGGCGTGCCATCTGCATTCGTCTCCTGTGTCTGCGTGCCATCCGCATCTGCCCCTGCCACGCCGGTACCCGTCAGCACTGACTGATCCGTGACATACTGTGACAGGTTTGCCGCCTGTGCCTGCGCCGGGAATTTCTGAATTGTCTGTGCAAACATCTTATCGGCATTTGCAGTATCTCCAAGATTATAGTAAGCAAAACTTAAATAATACCATGCATCATACTGGGTGTCGTCCGTCCCAACTGCCTGCGCAAGCTTTTCCGCCGCCGTATTGTAATCGCCCTGTGCATAGGCAGCCGCGCCTTCGGCATACTGTGCCGCATAAATAGTTGACTTCACGCTCGCCATAATGGTATCGTAAAGTGTCTTTCCATTACCCTCCAGGCTGCCCGCATCTACTTCGGCAAGATCTGCCCCGGCGCCGTTCTGATCACCTGTGAGGTACTTTACTGCCGCTGACAAAAGCTGATCGTACCCGTCCGCCTTATCCTGGGCCGCCTCCATTGTCTGCGTCGCCTTGTCAATCTGCGCCTGGTAGCCCTCAATTTCCTCCTCCAGTGTATTCACTCTGGCGCTCTCCGCTGCCAGCTTCGTATTGGCATCCGTCACCTGCTGGTTGGCGCTCTGATTAATCTTCCTGGTGTTTGACGGGATCGCCAGTAACCAGATCAGCGCTGCTCCCAGGATAAAGCCCAGAAAAATATTCAAAAATGTCGCCACAGAGGAGCTGTCCCGGAACGTAGTCGGCTGGATAATGGTGTCGTTGCCGCTCATATACGTAACCGGACCGAGAATTTTTTTTTCCTCGCGCGGCTCCATCGGTGTCACCTGCCGCCGGTATTTCTTTTTTCCGAGATTAGTAGCAACACCCGTTGCCTCCTCCACCTCGTTAAGGTAACGCAGCGTCGTTGTGTTGGTGGCATCGATCTGCGATGCCTTTTTCAGAAGCCGCCTTGCTTTTTCGTACTCCTGCTGCTTCAGATAAACCAGCGCAAGCAGGTGATACCCCTTGATCAGATTCGGATTCTGAGTCAGCACCCGCTTCAGCTGGATAACCGCCATATCATCATCACCCTGGCGGCAGTACTGCAGCGCCTGGTTGTACTTACGGATTGTCTGATTAATGACATCCAGCTTGTTTTTATTCGACTGCAGCCTGCTTATGTAAAGGTTTGCCGCGTTATTCTCTGGCATGATATTTTTGCTGATCACCCACTCGCTGAGCGCGGAAACCACCTCGCCGGTCTCATAGTAAACCAGACCAAGCAGATTTCTGGCATCAATATTTTCTTTATTAAATTTCAAGCTTCGCTTCAGACAGGAAACCGCCCCGGAAAGATCACGGACACTTGCCTTCTCCAACCCCTCATTGTACAGCAGATTGGAAATCCGCACTACCCGTTTAAGAATCGTGACATCCGCCCCGCAGCCACTGCAATAATCTATGGAAGATAACGGCGTGCCGCAATAAATACATCTCATACGACCGCCCCCTTATCTGTGCTTATTCTTTTCTTCCTGCAGCATTTCCTTCAGAATATCTGTAATATCCGTAAAATCACGCTTGTAAATAGCATCCTCCGCCTCGTTTACGTCCAGGCTCGGATGAAACTTCTTAAGTTCCTCTTCGTAATTAATCATATATTCCTCTCCTCTATGAGTGCTTTGATTTTCCCTACCAGATACAGTGATCCGACGCAGAATAAAAGTCCGTCTTCCCGCTTTGCAAGCGCTGTCTCAAAAGCTTCACCGATGTCCGCCACCGCCGTCACCGCCGCATCTGTATATTTCCGGAAAACCCCGGCAAGCTCCCCGGCCGGAACTATGCGCCCGCCCTCAATCTGTGTGGCGATTACCTCTGACACCCTGCCGGTTTCACAGATCGTTCTGATCATCCGGTCATAATTTTTCTCAACCACCGCAGAGAAAAGCAGGACAATCCTTCTTCCTTCCTGCACACCGTTTAAGGTCCGCACAAACTCCCGCACACCGTCTGCATTGTGGGCACCGTCCACGATTACACCTGGCAGCACCGTCTCCATACGCCCCTCCCAGCGGGTTTCCGCCATCGCCTGCAGGCGCACGTCGCAGGAAATCTCATGCGACGGATCGACTTTTTCCATAGCAAGCAGCGCCAGCGATGCATTTGCCGCCTGATACGGTGCCGGATAGGGAACGGTGATTTTCCTCTTTTCATAATACAGATCATTGAGCCTAAAATCAATGCTTTTATCCGTTTTGTCCAAAATTTGATACATCTCTTCGTGCAGTCCCACCGCCGTGGCATGTTGCTCCTGTGCTCTTTTCCGGATCACCGCTTCCGCCTCCGGATTATGTCTCCCGTCATAGATCACCGGCACGCCTTCCTTGATGATTCCTGCTTTCTCCCAGGCAATCTGTCCAATAGTATCGCCAAGAATCTCAGTATGATCCAGGCTGATGCTTGTCAGCACACACACCAGCGGATGCTCTACAACATTTGTAGCATCCAGTCGTCCACCAAGCCCGGTCTCCAGTACAGCGTATTCCACCCCGTGCTGCGCAAACAGCACCAGGCAGACTGCAAAGAGAATTTCAAAATATGCCGGATGAGCAAAGCCGTCCGCCTGCATCTCCTGAATTACCTTCCAGACCTTTTCGTATGCCGCAAGAAATTCCTCATCTGTGACCGGTATATTGTCAATCTGAAAGCGCTCGTTTATTTTCACCAGATGGGGAGAAATAAACAGCCCCGTTTTCTTTCCTCCTGCCACAAGCATAGAGGAAAGAAATGCGCAGACAGAACCCTTGCCATTCGTCCCTGCTACATGAATTACTTTCATGTTCCGCTCCGGTCTTCCCAGCCGTCTGATCATTTCGATCGTATTTTCCGGCTTATTTTTCGTCGTAAATTTCGGGACACTCTCTATATAGTCTACCGCTTCCTCATACGTCATAATAAATGTCACTTCTTTCTCTGCTCTTTCTTTTTTCCGGACGCGGCATCTTTTCCGGCGGTATCGTCTGCTCCGGCCGTGCCGGACAGAATCCGTCCAGCTTTTACGCCTCCATCCTCATCTATCATATATATTTCGTCCCGGCATTGCAAGTAAATTTTTTCGCGCATTTCGACACACTGCAAAATAAGCGAAAATCCTCAGTCAGTGCGTGCCACCGCAGTAAGCTGCTCCTGCAGCTTCTGATAGAACTCCGCCAGATGAATACCGTCCACCAGAGCGTGATGACAAAGCACCGTTACCGGCAGCAGCGTACGTCCCTCCTGGATAAAATATTTTCCCCAGGTAATACGCGGATTACTGTCTGCAGGCATAGGTACCGGCTGAACCAGCGATGTATAGGAAAGCCAGGGAAGTGTCGAAATAAAGATTTCCCCCAGAACATCCTCCGCTTCCTCAATCGAATGTCTCTGCCGGGCAGCCTCCTGCCCGCGCTGTGCATATGGCAGGAAATCCGCCAGCGGCATATTGGAATCCAGCGCGCAGTAACAGTAGGTGCCATCCTCCAGTGCTACCGTATGCGAGGTCCTGCACCAGTCAAATTCCACAATGCCGTCTCCGCTGATGCGCTGCCTGAATTCCGGTATACTGTTTGCCGCCTGTGCAACACAATAGCATACTGTTAAGAAAAACGGCAGCTTTTTTCTCTTAGTTGCCGCAAGAAATTCTGTAATATCCACATTTGCTGTCACTCCGACATACGGATATGCCAGACTGCGAAAATACGCGAAATGACTGCTTCTCTTATACGTTTTCATGTCCAGATACCGGTAATTCATATTTTTCCTCCTTCTCTTAGCTGCGCACCTTCCCATAAGACAAAAAGAGCCGGGAGCTCATTTTGCCCCGGCTCTGCGTCGCTAAATTACCTTGCTCAAAAATGCCTTTAATCGTTCGTTTTTGGGATTTCCGAAAAATTCCGCCGGAGCAGCTTCCTCCAGAATATGCCCGTCCGCCATAAAGAGGATGCGGTCTGCGACCTCCCTGGCAAAACCCATCTCGTGGGTAACAACGACCATCGTCATATGCTCTCTGGCAAGCTCTCCCATAACCTGCAGCACTTCTCCGACCATCTCGGGGTCAAGCGCTGAAGTCGGCTCATCAAACAAT
>DKTR01000055.1 GCA_002473385.1 Lachnospiraceae bacterium UBA7225 | reverse complement strand
CGCGCTTGCCGAAGTGTGGAAAGGCTCCCTGGCAGACTGTAAAAATTCCATGGCAGTGATTATCGGAACAGCCGTAGGCGGAGCCGTTATCGTGGATAGAAAGGTGTTAAAGGGCAGGCATTTTATGGCGGGGGAGTTCAGCTACCTGTTCACAGATGAGAGCAGATGGCAGGAGCGAAGCCAGCTTCTGGCGGAAAATGGCGGCGTTCCGGCGCTGATCAGGATGGTGGAGACCAGAAAGCGGATGCTGGAAGGCTCTCTTGACGGAGAAAAGATTTTTTCCATGGCAAACCAGGGGGATGCGGAGACAATTGAAGTCCTGCGCCAGTACTGCAGGCATCTTGCAATACAGATCAGCAATTATCAGTTTGTTGTGGACCCGGAGAAAATCGCAATCGGAGGCGGCATCAGCGCACAGCCGATTTTGCTGGAAATGATCAAGGAAGCCCTGAAGGAACTCAACACCGTATTTCCGTATTCCCTGCCGGTGCCGGAAGTGGTAAACTGTAAATTTTTTAATGATTCCAATCTGATTGGTGCGCTGTATGTACATCTGAAATCAAGGGAAGAAAAGATTGATATCAACAAGGTGCGGGAATTTATCGATATGGTTGGAGACCGACGGGAAAGGCAGTATCTGAAGGAATTTCTGATGGCTTAGAAAATTAAGGAATTGTCTGAAATTGGAGGAGGAATTAATATGAAAAGAAAATACCCGAATTTAAGCAGTCCCATCACGATTGGGCGCACGACATTCCGCAACAGGATGTTTTCAGCGCCGATGGGAGGGACGGATATCACAAACGACGGCTGTATCGGACCAAAGTCCACGGCTTTCTATGAGCTCCGCGCCAAAGGCGGGGCGGCGGCAGTGACGGTTTCGGAATGCATGGTGCATCCTAAGACAGACGGCTCTCATGCGTACCATCTGGATGAGAGTATCCTGAATTCCCTTGCGTCAGCGACTTACACGGCAGATGCCATCCGGCGGCATGGAGCGGTTCCAAGTCTGGAACTGTCCCATTCCGGTATGTATGCCGGAACGTATATGACAGATAAGAGCAGGCAGAAGGAAATGAACCAGTGGGGGCCTTCCGACACAGTCCGTGCTGACGGGGTGCAGGTCAGGGCGCTTTCGAAAGAACAACTTGACGAGATTGTCGCTGCTTATGGACATGTAGCAGGACTGGCAAAAAGGGCAGGCTTTGAGATGCTGATGATTCACGGCGGACACGGGTGGCTCATCAACCAGTTTTTATCGCCCATGTTTAACAAGAGGGATGACGCGTATGGCGGCTGTCTGGAAAACCGGTGCCGTCTGGCAGTCGAGGCGCTGCAGGCTGTAAGGGAGGCAGTGGGACCATTTTTCCCAATCGAGTTTCGGATGAGCGGTTCCGAGCTGGTGCCGGAGGGCTATGATCTGGAAGAAGGAATTGCAATTGCAAAAATGGTCGAACCCTATGTAGATATTATCCATGTGTCTGCGGGGACATATCAAAGAAGCTTTGGCGACACACACCCGTCCATGTTCAAGGAGCATGGCTGCAATGTGCATCTTGCGGCAGAGATTAAGAAGCATGTATCCAAACCGGTCGCGACAATCGGCGGACTAAACGATCCGGCACAGCTTGAAGAAATCATCGCATCGGGAAAAGCGGATATCGTGTATATGGCAAGGGCGCTTCTGGCGGACCCGGAGCTTCCGAGGAAGGTCGTGGAGAACAGGGATGAGGAGATCGTGAGATGCCTGCGCTGTTTTACCTGTATGGCGGAGAGGGCAGCTACCGCGACAAGGCGCTGTACAGTCAATCCGCTGATCGGACGCGAGACGGACGGCGTGGAAGTCATGCCTGCACCCGTTAAGAAGAAGGTGCTTGTGGCAGGAGCCGGACCGGGCGGCCTGTACGCTGCCTACACTGCGGCAAGGAGAGGGCATCAGGTGATATTGTGTGAGAAGGAAGCACAAGTCGGAGGAATCTTAAAGTCCGAGCAGGCATTGCCGTTCAAATACGAGATGTACCAGCTTGCCGGTACATATAAGCTTCTGGCAGAAAAGGCTGGCGTGGAAATTCGACTGAACACTGAGGTTACACCGGAATACGTGGAAAAAGAAGCGCCGGACGCACTGATTATTGCAGTCGGTTCAAGCCCCCTGATACCGCCCATTAAAGGGCTTGACGGGGAAAATGTCGTGATCGTCAACAATTATTATCTGGAAAAGGACAAGGTCGGGAACGAGGTTGTGGTATTTGGCGGCGGATTGGCAGGATGTGAGTGTGCAATCCATTTGGGAATGGAGGGAAAGAAAGTCCATCTGGTAGAAATGCGGGATCAGTTGGCGCCCGACGCGAATGTGCGGCACAGGCCGTTGCTGCTCAAAGAGATTGAGAAATATGTAACGGTACATACTTCATACAAGGGACTGGAAGTGACAGCAGACGGAATTATATGCGAGAATACGGATGGGAAACGCGTTCTAGTTCCGGGAAAATCGGTAATCTGTGCATTGGGACAGCGCTCACGGAGTGATCTGGCGGATGCACTCAAAGACAGCGCGCTCTATGTCAGGGTAATCGGGGACGCCGCGAAAGTGTCCACGATCACGAATGCAGTGTACTGGGGGTATTACGCAGCGCTTGATATCTAAATACTGACATTTTGAAAACGAATGGTTCCAATTCTAATCATCAGAATTGGAACCATTATAATAGAGGGAGTGATTGATACATGGAAAAGTTAAAACGTTATGTTATTTTTGTCATTGGGCTGTTTATCAATTCGTTAGGAGTCAGCTTTGTCACGAAAGCAAGCCTTGGTACATCGCCAATTTCATCAATTCCGTATGTGCTAAGTCTGAATTTCCCATTTACGCTGGGACAGTTCACGATTTTTTTCAGTCTTTTACTGATTGTCATACAGCTTGTTATCCTGAGGAGAAATTTTAAGCCGGAGCATATCTTACAGATACCGGTTTCTGTAATATTTGGATATTTTATTGATGTGACAATGGCGCTTCTTGCCTTTATCCAGCCGCAAAACTATTTTTCTTCCATATTCTATCTGCTGGCAGGATGTATTATTCTTGGATTTGGCGTCTATATAGAAGTTCTGGCGAATGTTGCCATGCTGCCCGGTGAATCTTTTGTCCGGGCAGTAACCTTTACATGGAAAACAGATTTTGGCATCACAAAGATTATATTCGATATTTCAATGACTGTTATCGCGGCTCTTCTTTCCTTTGTTTTCGCACACCGGCTTGACGGGATCCGCGAGGGTACAGTGATCGCTGCCTTGCTGGTTGGCTTTATCGCCCGCCTGTTTGGCCGATTCTTAGCTTTTTTGCCGGCGGTTCTTTTTCCAGGAGCTAAGGAAAAAGCGGCATAGATTTTTTTATCGGTGTTCCAGACTCGTGAAATGATATAGAAAATCGCAGGATGAGAGCATGTTAAAAAATTGCCATGGCAGACCGATATTAAGGATGTTGTGGACTTGTCTGCGGTATGATATAATTATTTCAAAAAGAAAGAAGAAATTGTTTTTTATGGTTTGTTTTTTCTGTATTTATATGTAGTAATTTGGGGAATATAGGGAGGAACGGGCAGTGAAAGAGGAATGCTTAATATGCAGCGCGCCGCTTGTTTATCTGGAGACAGATGAGACCATGGAGTGTGCTGTATGCCATAAAAAAGAAAACAGTAAGACCAGATGTGTGAATGACCATTATGTCTGTAATGAATGTCATACAAAGGGAATGGACGCCATGATTGGACTGTGCCTGAAAGAAACATCGAAGGATCCTGCCGCAATCATAAAAAAGCTTATGGATCAGCCGTTCTGCCATATGCACGGACCGGAACACCATGTGATGGTCGGTGCTGCGCTGCTGACGGCATACAAGAATGCCGGAGGGGATATTGAACTGCATCAGGCGCTGGCGGAAATGATGAACAGGGGAAAGAGCGTGCCGGGCGGGGCGTGCGGAT
>DKTR01000034.1:15419-15876 GCA_002473385.1 Lachnospiraceae bacterium UBA7225 | reverse complement strand
ATTCCATCGAAAGATACAATACCTCTTTCCTCCGGCTGCGGCTCTGCTGCATCCTCGGCAAACGGCACTGCATAGTCTTCACTGCCCTCATTGCCATCACTTACTTCCGGAGCCGCTTCTTCAGCATCGCTTCCCAGATCATTAAGATCCTCAACGACTACCGGTTCTTCCAGAGCTTCTGCTCCTGCCTCTGTATTCTCTACAGCGAATACTCCCGATGCACTGTTCAGTGCAATAGAGAGAGCCATTCCAAATACAAGGGCTTTTTTTAATATCGTTTTCCTTTTCATAATACCTTTAATCCTCTCTGCTTTTTAAAACCTCTCTCATGTTTCCTTAAAATAACCCGCCTTGTAAACTTCCCTCCCCGCAATTATTTCATCTCCATGTAATAAATCATATTACTTATTACACTTTGATAAATCCTATTTTAAGTCTTATTTTTTAAGATATCAAC
>DKTR01000034.1:910-15206 GCA_002473385.1 Lachnospiraceae bacterium UBA7225 | reverse complement strand
TAAGATATCAACACATATATCCCTATTTTTAGGACTTTGTTTGAATTTCACATTTTCGGACATCCTGTCTTATGTCTTATTAATTAAGACCTCATTTATTTGTCAATTATTCACAGATTTTCGCTGTGTCTGTAAATCAAATGTTTTAAGATAGCACAAAAAAGAAAGGATTATGTATATGACGTATATTGGATTTATATTGAAAAACGCCCGTGAAAATAAGAATCTGACACAACAGAAGGTAATGGAACTAACCGGCATCAACCGCAAATCACTTTCGGGATATGAAAATAATGTGGCAGAGCCGGATCTGTCCACCTTTACGGTGCTTCTCGCGCTCTATGGCCTATCCGCCGATGCCGTACTCGAAATAGGTACCGCAAAGCCTGCGCCTTCCCTTACACGCTACGACAGGCAGCTTCTCACTCTGTTCAAGTCTCTGGATGAAGCACATCAGAAAGAATTATTGATACAGGTAAGTGCCCTTGTAAAATATCTGCAAAAAAAAGAGACAAAATAAGAGGAGCATCAGACATGAATGCTCCCCTTTTGCAAAAAACCGTATATTTTAGCCCAGCGTAGTTTTCCTGCCCTGCACAGATGAACATGTGCATTCAAAGCTCTATAAGGTCCGGATAATTTTTTCCACCCATACGCACAGCTTTGCACTGCTCTCGTTCGCAATGCGTACAACCTCCTCATGACTGTGCTTTTCTTTTGCGATTCCCGTCGCCATGTTGGTGATGCAGGCGATACCAAGCACCTTAATGCCAAGGTAGTTTGCCGCGATGGTTTCCGGCACGGTGGACATACCAATAGCATCTGCGCCCAGACACTCGAACGCACGAATTTCCGCTGCTGTCTCATAGCACGGACCGGGAAATAGCGCATATACGCCTTTTTTGCAGGAAATGCCAAGCCTGTCGGCAATCTGTTCTGCTTTTGCGATCAGCTCGTGCGAGTAAGCCTCCGACATATCCGGGAAGCGCACCCCAAAACGCTCGTCATTTTCTCCGATCAGGGAGTTCTGCCCAGACATGTTGATAAAATCAGTCAGCAGCATCAGATCGCCCGGCACAAAGCCGCGATTGATTCCGCCGCAGGCATTTGTTACAATCAGCGTTTCCACACCAATCATTTTCATGACATAGACAGGGTACGTCACTTCTTTCATAGTGAATCCCTCGTAATAGTGGAATCTGCCCTGCATGGCAGCAACAACACGCTGTCCGATTTTGCCAATTACCAGATTTCCTGCATGTCCTGCCACATGTGACTGCGGAAAATAAGGAATTTCCTGATATGGAATTACAATCTTATCCTCCATCATGTCTGTCAGACTGCCCAGCCCGCTTCCAAGCACCACGCCGACAGTGGGTGTCTCTTTGCAACGCTCTTTAATGTACAATGCTGATTCTGTCACTTTTTCGTAAAACACTTGTTTTTCCTCCGCAAATATCGTTATGACCAGTATCTTCTCGCACAGTACGGCGTCTGATAGTCGTAATTGGAAATAATGATACCGGTTGATTCCGTGCTGGCATGAACAATCTGACCGCCGCCAATGTAAAGAGCAACATGCCCGACATATCCACCATCTGCGTAAAATACCAGGTCTCCCGGCTGGAGATTGCTGATATCAACCGCCGTACCGCCATACGACTGGTCGGCTGCTGTTCTGGAAATATAGATTCCGAAATTTGCCATCACAGACTGGGTAAAGCCTGAGCAATCTGCCCCATTTGTCAGACTGGTACCGCCGTAAACATACGGATTCCCGACAAACTGTACAGCATAATCAGCAATCTGCTGTCCCATATCTGAATAACCCGGTTCTACATATTCCGGTTCTGTCTCTACGTATTCCGGTTCCGTTTCCACATATTCCGGCTCTGTCTCCACGTATTCCGGCTCTGTCTCCACGTATTCCGGCTCTGTCTCCACATATTCCGGCTCTGTCTCCACGTATTCCGGCTCCGTTTCCACATATTCCGGCTCTGTCTCTACATATCCCTGCTCTGTCTCCATGTATTCCGGCTCTGTCTCTACATATCCCGGCTCTGTTTCCACGTATTCCGGCTCTGTCTCTGCGTACTCCGGTTCCGTGTATACCGGCTCCTCAACTGCTGCTTCCGTCTCCGGTTCCGTGTATACCGGCTCCTCAACTGCTGCTTCCGTCTCCGGTTCTGTATATACAGGCTCCTCCTGCGATGCCGCAGCTGCTGTACCGGTCGTCCGGGAGGTTCCCGTCTGTGACTGTATGCCCGCCATTCTATCCTGCTCTTCCTCCAGCGTCACTGCAACCGGATAGTATGTTTTATAATCCACATAATAGGCATTGACATATCCATATGTATCACTGTTGATCGCTACTGTCATCCAGTCGCCGTCCCAGTCAACAACCTCCAGCTCCTCTGACTGCTGTGCCACATCCAGAACGTCCGAATCCTCACTAGGGGCAGTACGCACATTCAGCACCTCCGGATGCACCTTTGCCACATTATATGCCACATTATCTGCGATCGCATCTGCTTCCTCGCCAGTGGCGAAATACTCCGCACTCACATACCCGGACGCATTACCGGACGTAATCTGATACCAGTCGCCCTCCTTGCCGACGATCGTTGCTGCACAGTTGTTGTAAATCTTGCCGGTGACCTCACTGTCCGCATCCGCACTGCTGCGGATATTCACGTAACTATCACACTGGGCAAATGCAATCGTACCGATCTCCCCGGCGCTTGCCCCGCTCTCTTCCGCGAAGGCAGGAGTGCCCGCCCATGAAAAAGCCATATTGGCAGACGTAACAAAGGCTGTGATCTTTACCAGTTTATTTTTCATTGCTCACGCAACCTCCTTATCCTTTTTTGCATCTTATTTTTTCAAATCTGTTACATATTTGTTACAAATTCGTTGTTTGCATTATAGGACACATGGACTGCGCAGTCAATGTCATTTGGAAAAGCTTAATGAATCTTAAGGATTGCTTAAATCTTTGAACACAATTTACCCACAAATTAAAAGCGATACGCTGCGGACAAAAAGTAAACCGTAAAGGCGGCATAATTGCCGCCCCGTTCCTGTCTTTTTAGTATTCTCCTGCCTCCTGTTTTTTGATCAGGCTGATTGCAGAGCTGGTACCGATGCGTGCACAGCCCTCGCTGATAAAGGCTTCCAGGTCTTCCACGCTCTTTACACCGCCCGCCGCTTTCATGCGCACACCAGGACCAATGTTTGCTTTAAAAAGCTTAATATCCTCCAAAGTTGCGCCGCCCGTGCCAAATCCGGTGGAGGTCTTAATAAAATCTGCCCCGGCGTTTGTCACAGCCTTGCAGAGCGCAATCTTTTCTTCCTCTGTAAGATAGCAGGTTTCGATGATTACTTTCAGAATTTTATCGCCTGTTTCCTTTTTCAATGTGGCAATTTCCTGCTCTACTTTGTCCATATCACCGTTTTTCACATCAGAGATATTAATTACCATATCAATCTCATTTGCCCCGTCTGCAAGCGCCTGGCGCACCTCTGCCACCTTTGCCGCCGTTACACTATACCCAAGCGGGAAACCTACCACCGTACAGATATTAATTTTATCTCCGTATGCGTCATGCACCCGCTTTATATAGCAGGGCGGAATGCAGACTGATGCCGTGTGAAACTCGATGGATTCCTCACATAATTTCTGAATATCCTCCCAGGTGGCAAACGCTTTAAGCTGGGTATGGTCCACATATGTCAACATTTCTTTTGCTTCCATGATACCTGTTCTCCTTTTTCAGAATTCTTCTACATTTCCTTTTTCTACTCTCGCAAGCACCAGCGGACCTTCCTGCGGACAGGTATCCGCAATCGTGATTGCCTCCCGGCAGTGCTTCTGTGCCGCTGCAAGCAGCTCTTCCTTCGACGAATAGAGCCTTGCGATCACCTCGCCCGCCTTTACGGCATCCCCGGTTTTTTTCACCAGAAGAATGCCGGCTGCCGGATCAATCACACTGTCCACCGTCTCACGTCCTGCTCCAAGCATAGACGACGCAATGCCGATACTCTCTGCATTCATATGGGCAACATAGCCATCCGCCTGTGCCAGAACCTCACAGCAGTACGGTGCCTGTGCAAACAGGCTGGTGTCATACACATACCTCTGATCACCGCCCTGTGCCTCCACCATCGCCGCCAGGCGCTCCAGCGCCCGTCCGCTGTCAATTGCCTCCTGCACCTTTGACCTGCATTGTTCCAACGTGCCCTGCTGTGCAAGATAAAGCATGTTGGAAGCAAGCGCCATGCACACCTCCTTCAGGTCCGCCGGTCCGCCGCCTTTTAGTACCTCAATTGACTCAATAACCTCCATGGCATTTCCAATTGCGAAGCCAAGTGGTGTATCCATATCCGTGATCAGCGCAGCCATTTTCCTGCCCGCTGCCTCCCCGATTGCCGTCATTTTCAGCGCAAGTGCAATAGCGTCCTCTTTCTTTTTCATAAATGCACCGCTTCCGGTCGTCACATCCAGCAAAATAGCGTCATTGCCCGCCGCCAGCTTTTTGCTCATGATAGAAATCGCAATCAGCGGAATGCTGTCCACCGTCGCCGTCACATCGCGCAGCGCATACAGCTTTTTATCCGCCGGTGTCAGATTTCCCGACTGTCCGATTACCGCAATGCCGGTTTTGTTTACCACATCAAAGAACTCTTCCCGGTCCAGGCCGGTACGCATTCCCGGAATGCTTTCCAGCTTGTCGACAGTCCCACCGGTATGACCAAGCCCTCTGCCGGACATTTTCGCCACCTTCACACCGCATGCCGCCACAATCGGGGCAATAATCAGCGTTGTCTTATCGCCAACGCCGCCGGTGGAATGTTTATCAACCTTTGCACCCGCAATTGGCGACAGATCGACCATATCACCGGAATGCGCCACAGCGTCCGTCATGACCAGAGTCTCGTGATCGCTCATCCCGCGGAAATAGATTGCCATCAGCATTGCCGACATCTGATAATCGGGGATATCTCCCGCGACATAACCGGAAATAAGCCAGCGGATCTCTGCCTCAGACAGTTCTCTGCCGTCACGCTTTTTTTTAATCAGATCATACATTCTCATACGCTATCTCCCCTTTTCACTGCACCCCTGCACTTTAAGGCCGGATTTCAAAAGCTGTATTCCCCGGCTTTTCACAGGAAATCAGCAGGATTTTCTTATAAGCGGATAAAAGCTCTCTCCCTTAGTATCTCCCTTCAGACCCAGCATATCCAGTACAGTTGCACCAATGTTTGCATAAGTGCTGCCAGTGCCCAGGTTGACGCCTGCCTTCACCGCCGCGCCGTAAACCATCACCGGAATCTGTTCTCTGGTGTGGTCGGTTCCCGGATAACCAGGATCGCAGCCATGATCTGCTGTGATAAACAGTACATCGTCCCCCCGCATCCGCTCCAGGAAGATGCCAAGCTGCTCATCAAACACTGTCGCCGCTTTCGCATAGCCGTCAATATCATTGCGATGTCCATAAAGCATATCAAAATCAACCAGATTAACAAAGCACAGCCCGTGAAAGTCCTCCTTCTGGAATTCCAGGGTCTTTTCCATGCCGTCCACATTGTTTGTAATAGAGACCGTCCTCTGGATATTCTTCCCGGCAAAAATATCAAAGATCTTTCCCACGCCAAGTGTGTCCATCCCGTTCTCTGCGATTACATCCATCATGGTCTGCGCGGGCGGCTCAAGCGAGTAATCATGGCGATGCGGTGTTCTGGTGAAATTACCCGGCGTACCTACAAACGGTCTGGCAATGACGCGCCCCACGCTGTGCTCACCCATCATAATCTCACGCGCTTTATGACAATAGTCATACAATGTCTCCAGCGGCACCACATCCTCGTGCGCAGCGATCTGCAGCACACTGTCCGCAGAAGTATAAACAATGAGGCTGCCGGTTTTCATGTGCTCTTCCCCATAATCGGCAATTACCTGGGTTCCCGAATATGGCTTATTGCACAGGATTTTCCTCCCGGTCGCCGTCTCCAGCTTCTCTAATACCTCCCTCGGAAAGCCGTCCGGATATGTCGGGAGCGGCTTTTCGGAAATAATCCCGGCGATCTCCCAGTGTCCGATGGTGGTATCCTTCCCCCGCGAAGCCTCCGTCAGCCTGCCAAATGAACCAATCACCGGCGGCTGGTTTTTAACCGGCTCCACACCATCGATGCAGAACAGACCCAGTTTTTCCATGTTCGGCGTAAGGTATTCCTCTGATTTGCGGATAGTGGCAAGCGTGTTTGCGCCCGCATCCCCGAAGTCGGCTGCATCCGGCGCATTGCCGATACCGTAGCTGTCCAATACAATCACAAATACCCTGTTTATTTTCATATCAGCTTAACTCCTTAAATCTTACATTAATATATGCTTCGATTGCCTCCACACATTTATCAAAGCCCAGCTTGCTGCTGTCCAGGCAGAGATCATAATTTCTGGCATCGTTCCACTCGCGCCCGGTATAATAGCGGTAAAAATCCCCACGATATTTATCTTTCTTTGCGACAAACTTCTCCAGCTCCGCTGTGGACATAGAATTGCGCAGCCTTGCCTGCTCCAGGCAGTAATCCTTCGGCGCATGGACAAACACACTCACCACATTTGTACGGTCTGTCAGCACAAAATCCGCGCAGCGGCCCACAAAAACACACGGTCCCTGATCAGCAAGATCACGGATCACCTTCGCCTGGTAATTGAATAAATTCTGCGGTGACGTAAATTCATCGCTGGACGGCGGCAGGAGTTCACCGCGGTATATCTTCTTTGAGATTCCAAACAGAGAACCGTTCTTAAGCTTCTCGTCTACCTGTCCAAACAGCGTCTCACTTATTCCGCTTGCATCTGATGCCATTCTGAGAATATCTCTCCCATAGCATGGCACGCCATTCTTCTTTGCATACATCCCTGCAACTGTTTTTCCGCCGCTGCCATACTGTCTGGCAACTGTTACAATAATATTGCGCATAATGCCCCTCCTTTAGTCACTATTTTCTATATCCAGTATAACCCAACTCAGCGCACTTCGCAACAAAGAAAAAATAGCTGCCTCGCCTGCGGCGTAGCAGCTATATATTGTCCGGATGAATTTCGCGGGAATCCGCCTGTCTATTGTCCGGGTGAATGCGACGCAGCAAAATCAAGGCAGCAACGCGTCTGCGGCAGACATATGGCAGGCGGATTTCCATGAAAAAATCGGCTGCTTTTATTCTCCAAGGTAAGCCTTTTTTATGGAATCGTCGTTCAGCAGCGCTTCCGCCTTACCCTCCTGCACGATTTTTCCGGTTTCGAGCACGTAAGCGCGGTCCGCAATTGAAAGCGCTTTTTTTGCATTCTGCTCTACCAGAAGAACGGTTGTGCCGCTGGCGCTCACGCTCTGGATAATATCAAAAATTTCATTTACCAGAATCGGAGAAAGTCCCATGGACGGCTCATCCATCAAGATGATGCGCGGCTTTGACATCAGCGCACGTCCCATGGCAAGCATCTGCTGCTCACCGCCGGAGAGCGTCCCGGCAATCTGGTTTTTCCGCTCTTCCAGACGTGGAAAGCGCTTGTAAACCGCCGCCAGACTTGCCTCTATCTCATTTTTATCTTTTCGCGTATACGCACCCATCAGCAGGTTCTGATACACGGTAAACTGTGCAAAAACACGCCGCCCCTCCGGCACATGCGCCATTCCCAGGCTGACGATCTTATGCGCAGGAATTTTGGTCAGTTCCTGTCCTTCAAATATAATGTTCCCCTTCTTCGGGCTTAGAAGACCGGTAATCGTCTGCAGGATCGTCGTTTTTCCGGCGCCGTTTGCACCGATCAGTGCAACGACCTCGCCCTCGTTTACCTTGAAGGAAATTCCCTTGATAGCCTGAATCACACCGTAAAATACTTCCAGATCTTTGATCTCAAGCATTGCCATGTCTCATTTCCCTCCTATTCACCAAGATATGCCGTGATAACCTGCGGATTGCTCAGGACCTCCGCCGTCTTGCCCTGGCACAGCACCTGTCCGAAGTTCAGCACCGTCAGTTCCTCACAGATACCGGAAACCAGCTTCATGTCATGCTCGATCAGCAGGATCGTCATATCAAAATTATCACGCACAAAATGAATCGTTTTCATCAGCTCCGCCGTCTCATTAGGGTTCATACCTGCCGCCGGTTCATCAAGAAGCAGCAGCTTTGGATTTGTCGCCATCGCACGGGCAATCTCCAGCTTACGCTGTTTGCCGTACGGAAGGTTGGATGCAAGATATTCTGCCTCGCCGTCCAGTCCAAACACCCGCAGAAGCTCCATCGCTTTCTCGTTCATTTCCTTCTCCGCTTTAAAATAAGAAGGAAGCCGCAGAATACCTGCCAGGGTAGAATATTTATGATCATTGTGCAGACCAGCCTTTACATTATCCAGCACCGACATCGCACCAAACAGCCGGATATTCTGGAACGTTCTCGCAATACCCGCCCGGTTGATCTCAATGGTACTTTTTCCGGTAATATCCTCACCGTCCAGGCGGATCACACCCTCTGTGGGCTTATACACACCCGTCAGAAGATTAAACACCGTCGTTTTTCCGGCCCCGTTCGGTCCGATAAGACCGTAAAGCCGCCCTTTTTCTATAGAAACCTGAAAGCCATCCACCGCACGGAGACCGCCAAACTGAATGGACAAATTGTTTACTTCCAGCATTGCCATTTTAAGCCGCCTCCTTTTTCTTCCTGTTGCCTCTTAGCCGCTCCAGTATACGGCTTCTGAAGTTGCGTGCCGCCGGCGCCCAGTTAAACAGCATCATGGCGATCAGCACAACCGCATAAATAAGCATACGATAAGTAGAGAATCCGCGCAGCAGCTCCGGAAGCGCATACAGAATGATCGTCGCAATAATAGAGCCGCGCAGATTTCCGATACCGCCAAGCACCACATATACCAGAACCAGAATCGACAGATTATAGTCAAAGGTGGAAACCTTCAGCATGGAAAGATTGTGCGCGTAAAGCACTCCCGCCACTCCGGCGAGCGCCGCCGAAATCGTAAATGCCATCAGCTTATATTTTGTCACGCTGATGCCCACAGATTCTGCTGCAATACGGTTGTCTCTGGTAGACGTGATTGCGCGCCCGCTTCTGGAATTCACCAGATTCTGCACGATAAACAATGTAATCAGGATCAATATCACGCCTATCAGGAAGAAATAATCCTTGATATCCTTATATAAGGTCGCCGTGCCGGAAATACCGAGCGCCCCCTTCATAATCTGCTTGCCGCCCGCGGCCAGATTCAGACCCGCAGAGCTTACCGCAACGTGAAGCCCGTTTTCATCCACACCCACATACAGCACATTAATCAGATTTTTGATAATTTCACCGAACGCCAGCGTAACGATGGCAAGGTAGTCGCCGCGGAGCCGCAGAACCGGAATACCGATCAGAATGCCGAAAACAGCCGCCACTGCAGCACCTATCAGAATCGCCAGAATCAGTCTCGGAACGGATGGCAGCGTATCTGCAAATACACTGGAAAACAGTGCGCTGGAGTATGCGCCTACGCACATAAATCCGGCATGCCCCAGGCTCAGCTCACCTGAAAATCCAACAACCAGATTCAGTGAAACCGCCGCTATCGTATAAACGCAGAGCGGCACCAGAAGCCCGGTGAGCAGCCTTGACAGATTTCCTGTCGCAGAAAGTGCCTGGACAACGATGAAAATGGCAATCACCATTGCATACGTGATATAGTTATTTTTTGATGTCTTACTCATACTTTTCTTCATATCCGCCACCCTACACTTTCTCCTGTACATTCTTGCCAAACAGACCGGTGGGCTTTACGAGAAGCACAATGATCAGAACCGCAAACACGATTGCATCCGCCACCTGGGACGAAATGTAGGCCTTGCCGAAAATCTCAATAACCCCCAGCAGAATGCCGCCGATCATAGCACCTGGAATGGAACCGATTCCGCCGAATACCGCTGCTACAAAGGCCTTAATGCCGGGCATGGCACCGGTGTATGGTGTCAGCGTAGGATACGCTGAGCAGAGCAGCAGACCGGCAATCGCCGCAAGCCCTGAACCGATCGCAAAGGTAAGCGAAATAGTAGAGTTTACGTTTACACCCATAAGCTGCGCCGCATCCCGGTCCTCCGAAACCGCCTTCATTGCATGTCCTGGTTTCGTCTTATTTACAAATAAGGTAAGACCGCACATAATAATAATACATGCGGCAATCGTCACAATTGTAATGCCCTTGATCGTAAGCTGCCCGTCAAATAATACCAGTGTCGGGACATTGATGACCGTCACAAAGCTTTTCGCGTCCGCGCCGAAAACCAGCAGCGCCACATTCTGAAGCAGATAGCTGACTCCGATTGCCGTAATCAGTACCGCCAGATTAGACGATGCTTTCCTGAGCGGCCGGTAGGCAACCATCTCAATCGTAATACCAAGAACGGTACATAATACAACTGCCAGAATGATAGACAGCAGCGGAGACAGACCGGCTTTTGTGATTGCCGCAAGGATCACAAAGGCGCCAACCATAATGACATCTCCATGGGCAAAATTCAGCATCTTTGCGATACCGTACACCATGGTATAGCCCAGCGCAATGATCGCGTAGATGCTGCCCAGGCTGATGCCGTCTTTTAAATAGGATATAAAGCTCATAATACACCTCATAAATATTCTGTGTGTTTTTTCTCAAAGTAAAGTTTTTATATAACAGGAAAGGACAGGCTTCAGGCTCGCCCTTTCCTGTTATAAAAAACAGGGAGACGGTGCCTTCCTCACAGGTACCGTCCCCCGTTTCTTAAACGGTCATCCCCTGCCATCAGGGAAGTGTCTTTTTCATCAAAACACTATGGAAAATCTTACTCCATCATTTCATAAACGCCATCTTTGATTACAACAGCCTTCGGCTCCTTATCGCACTCGCCTTCCTCAGTCCATTTTGCTTTACCGGTAAGACCATCAATCTCAATGTTCAGCATGGAAGCGGACATTGCTGCACTGATATCCTCGTTGGACATATCCGGTGTGATACCGGCATCGTCTGCTGCTGCCTTCATAGCATAGATTACATCATAAGCATCTGCTGCGAACTGGTTCGGTGTTTCGCCGTTGCTTGCCTCACCGTATGCAGTTACAAAGTTTACGGTCGCCTCATCCTCTGCAGTTGCGGAGAACGGTGTCAGAAGCATAACGCCCTCTGCCAGAGAAGTATCAAAGTTCTCAACAGAAAGAATACCGTCCATACCGTCTACACCAAAGAAGGTAACGTCAAGCTGTGCATCTGCTGCCTGCTGAAGGATCAGTGCACAGTCAGAATAGTAGTTCGGCAGGAACAAAAGCTCTGCGCCGCTGTCTTTGATCTTGGAAAGCTGTACAGAGAAATCTGTGTTGCTGTCTGTCGTGTAAGCTTCGTCTGCCACAACCTCCAGACCGTATTCCGGTGCTGCCTCTACAAACGCATCATGAATACCTACATTGTAGTCTGTAGAAGAATCATACAGAATTGCAACCTTGGTAGCCAGACCATTTTCAGAAATATACTGTGCAGATTTGGAGCCCTGCATCGGGTCTGTGAAGCACATACGGAACTCGTTGGAACCTGCTGTGATACAGTCTACCGCACTTCCGGACGGTGTGAACAGGAAAGTATTCTCTGCTGCCTCAGCGCCTACTGCGATACATGCACCGGAAGTAACGGTACCGCAGAGCATCTGCATACCCTTGTCCAGAAGATCATTGAATGCGTTGATTGCTTTTTCTGCATCGCCCTGGTCGTCGCCTGCATCCAGAAGCTCAACCTGATAGCCGTTGAAACCGCCGTTTGCATTTACTTCGTCGATTGCGATCTTTGCCGCATTGTATACATTTGTGCCGTACTGTGCATAGTCGCCTGTCATCGGTCCGATTACGCCAACCTTGAAGGTACCTTCTTCTGCTGCCGCCGGTACTGCCAGAACACCTGCGACCATAGCCGCTGCCATAGCAACGCTGACCACTTTGTTAAATTTCTTCATAATCATATCCTCCTTTATCAATTTGTGATTAATGATAACCCCGGAATGCCTTATTTGTCAATGTTTTTTTCGCTTCCTTATGATGGATATATAGCATTAACTGCATTTATTTTCTTGATGCCAGGGCACAGAAAGTCATACGTTCCATGCTTGCATGGAAAAGGATGACTTTGGCACCCGCGAAACATGAGAAAGCAGCCATTTTTCACAGAAAAATGTGCGGATTTCGAATGTTTCCAGGATTTCGGGAGTGCACAGCACGGAGAAATCCGCAGGCATCAAGATTTCCGCTGCCAGGGCACAGAAAGTCATACGTTCCATGCCTGCATGGAAAAGGATGACTTTGGCGCCCGCGAAACATGAGAAAGCAGCCATTTTTCTACGTTCATCTATTCACTCATATTTACCGTATACCACTTTTCCGTCGGCTCCGACAGATACACCACGATCACGTCCTCCAGTTCCGCGATACTGCCTTCCTGCGGCCAGGTGTTCATGGTATCCGTCTGATCCAGCGCCGCTGCAAGCTGCCGGGCATCCGCCTGCTCCACCGCATAGCCTCTGGTCTTCAGAAAGTCACACATTCTGGAATTGTTTCCGTCATCCCAGGCGAAAAATGACCCGCCAAGCGTTCCCGATTCCAGCACTGGCAGCTCGTCCTGTACAATCATACCGATAAATGCCACCGGCTTTCCATGGTAATCCATGCCTGCCGCCTGGATATCATACATAATCTGGCTGGCAGTTGTACAGTCCTTTTCATACACAATACTGCTGTAGTAATAGATCAGATTCATATTACGCGCATTTAGGAACAAAAGATAACCGCACAATATCACCATCGCCTTTTTCAGCAGCGGCTTCTTTAAGGTCTCTGTGATAATAAATATCTGGACAGCGCCTGTAAGCGGCAGGGCAAGCAGCATTCTGCCATGCGTCTTGTAGGTTGCCAGTGCCAGATAAAGCACAAACGGCGCTGCACAGAGTGCTGTCGTGTAGAAAAGAATGCCGGCCCTTTTGCGCCATCCCTTCTGTCTGACAAACAGGCATACCGAACAGATGACAAAGAGAACAGACAGCACACGGATCACGCTTCCCCCGTAAATATATTCCCCCTGGTAGGGAATTGCAAAAGAAACCCGTCCGATATTGGCGACCGCCATCGCCACCGCAAGCCTCCAGTCACCGCCCGCCCAGCCATTATAATTATCTCCAAGATAACCGGCAGAACCAAACAGCAGCCCCAGAAGCAGATTTACCGTATAATATACAATAACCGCCGCCACACAGATTCCCGCACAGGTAAAGATCGTCCGCTTCAGATCCCCCGGCGGGCACGTGTTATCCATCAAAGCATTTTTTTCAAAGCGGGGAGCTTCTGCCCCTGCCTGCTGACGGCATAGCCGGATATATTTAAGCAGACAGTATGCCGTCACAGCCGTCACATATACGCAGATCATCGCCTGGAAAGTGGCAATGCCGTAAAACAATAATAGAAGGGCATACACGGCATCCTTCCTTCTATGCTGCTCCAGATAGCGCAGGCTAAGCGCAAGGCCTGCCGCCGTAGCTGCCATGGCAGCGCTTACCTGCAGATTAAACATGGAAAACGCCATGATCTCTCCCACCACAAACGGGAGGGAGACATAATACGCGCAGAAAAAAAACACCTGCCACTCCTTCGGCTGCTCCCTTTTAAGAAGCACATATGCGAAGATCATACCGGAAATATTCCAAAAAAGAATTGCAAGAAAATCCCACAAAAACGGGGCAAAATTGCCATTGCCGGTAAAAATCAGATCAAACAGCCAGATAGCGAATCTTCCCTGCAAGATCCAGATGGCGCTCGGCTCCGATGCCAGAATCCATGTTTCATCGTCGATGCAAAGGGTAAAATGCGTCAGCATAAAACCAAAGCACACAAAGGAAAACAGCATGGAACCCAGGAGCGCCCTTTTATATTTTTTCATAAAAACGTTCATATTTTAATATGCTTTTCCCCAGTAAACCATTTTCGTTGCCGGTTTACCACAGTAGATACAGGTATCGGAAAGCTGCTCCTGCGCAAAAGGAATACAGCGGGAGGTAACGCCAGCCTCTTCCTTGAGCGCGTCCTCACACTCCTGGCAGCCGCACCACATCGCTTTAATAAAGCCTGGCTTATTATCTGCGATTTCCTTAAATTCGTCCAGTGACGTAGCTGTGTAGGTGTGTGCATCGCGGTGCGCACGCGCACGCTCCAGCATTTCCTTCTGCATGGT
>DKTR01000034.1:447-633 GCA_002473385.1 Lachnospiraceae bacterium UBA7225 | reverse complement strand
CTCCAGCATTTCCTTCTGCATGGTTTCCAGCACCTCTGTCGTCTTCTGTGCCAGCTCAGGCAGCGGTGTTACCAGCTTTTCTCTTGTATCACGGCGCACAATGACAGCCTGTCCCGCTTCGATGTCCTTCGGTCCCAGCTCAATACGAACCGGAATACCGCGCATCTCCTGTTCAGAGAATTTCCA
>DKTR01000034.1:0-120 GCA_002473385.1 Lachnospiraceae bacterium UBA7225 | reverse complement strand
CATCTCCTGTTCAGAGAATTTCCAGCCCGGACTCTTCTCAGAATCGTCCAGTTTCACGCGCAGCCCTGCTTCTGCAAGCGCTCTTCTTACCTCATCCGCTTTATCCAGCACGCCTTCCTT
>DKTR01000029.1:14816-23503 GCA_002473385.1 Lachnospiraceae bacterium UBA7225 | reverse complement strand
TGAATTATCATATTAAGCAGTGCCAGGCGCCCTGCCAGGGTTATGAGAGCCAGAGGGAATATGCAGACCGTGTAGCGCAGGCGGTCGAATTTTTAAACGGGAATTATAAGCCGGTGCTGAAAATGCTGGAGGAACGGATGAATGAAGCGGCGGAGCGGCTGGATTTTGAAGCGGCGATTGAGCAGCGGGAACTGCTCTCCAGTGTGAAGCAGATTGCGCAGAAACAGAAGATTACCTCCGGTGACGGTGAGGATAAGGATGTGATCGCACTTGCTGCGGACGACCGGGATGCTGTTGTCCAGGTATTCTTTGTGCGTGCGGGACGGCTGATCGGGCGCGATCATTTTTATCTGCGCGTTGCGCCGCACGATACGCCGGGCGTGATCCTGGACAGCTTTCTGAAGCAGTTTTATTCCGGCACGCCTTTTATCCCGCGTGAGATTATGCTGCAGGAGGAAATTGAGGATAGGGAAATTATCGAAGAATGGCTCACAAAGCGGCGCGGCGGCAAGGTGTATCTGCGCGTGCCGAAAAAAGGTACGAAGGAAAAGCTGGTGGAGCTTGCGGCGCAGAATGCCAGGATGGTGCTGACGCAGGACAGCGAGAAGATAAAGCGCGAAGAGGGAAGGACCATCGGCGCGATGAAGGAGATTGCATCGCTTCTGGGGCTGGAGAATGTGGTGCGTGTGGAGGCGTTCGATATTTCCAATATTAGCGGCTTTGAGTCAGTTGGTTCCATGATTGTCTATGAGAAGGGCAGACCAAAGACAAGCGATTACCGTAAATTTAAAATCAGGACGGTCAAAGGACCGGACGATTATGCCAGCATGGAGGAAGTGCTCAGACGGCGGTTTGCGCACGGTCTGGCAGAGCAGGAGGAGAATGCACAGTTTGGCAGCTTCAGTCGTTTTCCGGATCTGATTATGATGGACGGCGGCAAGGGGCAGGTGAATGTGGCGCTGCGTGTGCTGGAAGATCTGCATCTGGATATTCCGGTCTGCGGTATGGTAAAGGACGACAATCACCGCACCCGCGGGCTGTACTATCAGAATGAGGAAATTCCAATTGAACGCAGCTCTGAGGGTTTCCGGCTGATCACGCGCATTCAGGACGAGGCGCACCGCTTTGCCATTGAGTACCACCGTTCACTGCGCAGCAAGCAGCAGGTACACTCCGTGCTGGACGATATTGAGGGAATCGGCGGGACAAGACGCAAGGCACTCCTGCGCCGCTTTAAGTCACTGGAGGCGATCCGTGACGCTTCCATAGAAGAGCTTGCCTCCACGGAAAGCATGAACCGGCAGGCAGCGCAGAAGGTATACGACTTTTTCCATTAGGCGTTTTTCTGCCGTTGAAGTTCGCGGCGCTGTGTGGTATACTTTTTTTAAATAGTGTTAACTTAAGGAGAAAAAAACATGGCAAGCAGTGTATCACTGACCACAATGGTAGAAAAAATGAATCTGAAAAATGTGACGCCGGAAGTTGATCTAAGCCAGATCCGCATCACGGTGCCGGATATTAACCGTGCGGCTCTGCAGCTTGCAGGGTATTTTGAGCATTTCACCTCAGAGCGCGTGCAGATCGTCGGATATGTGGAATATACCTATCTGATGGGGCTGCCGCGGGAGGAAAAGCTGCCGGTCTACGAGCGTTTTGTCTCTTACAAGAGTCCGTGTATCATTTATACGACCAGGACGAAACCGGAGGAAGAGCTCCTGCGTCTGGCGATCCAGTATGGCGTGCCGGTCTTTATGACGGACAAGGAGACATCGGCATTCTCGGCTGAACTGCTCAGATGGCTGAACGTGGAGCTTGCACCGTGCATTTCTATTCACGGCGTGCTGGTGGATGTATATGGCGAGGGCGTTCTGATTATGGGTGAGAGCGGCATTGGTAAGAGTGAAGCGGCTCTGGAGCTGATCCGGCGCGGTCACCGTCTGATCTCAGATGATGTGGTTGAGATCCGGAAGGTGAGTGATGTCAGCCTGGTGGGGAGCGCACCGGATATCACCCGCCATTTTATCGAGCTGCGCGGTATCGGTATCATCAACGTAAAAACCCTGTACGGGGTGGAGGCTGTGAAAAATACGCAGAGCATTGATATCGTCATCAAGCTTGAAGAGTGGGACAAGGATAAGGAGTATGACCGTCTCGGTCTGGAGGAGGAATACACCGAGTTTCTCGGAAACCGTGTGGTATGTCATTCGCTTCCGATCCGCCCGGGCAGAAATCTGGCGATCATCGTAGAGGCTGCAGCAGTCAACCACCGTCAGAAAAAGATGGGTTACAATGCAGCGCAGGAGCTGTATAACCGCGTGCAGCAGAACTTGACAAAGAAGCGTGAATTATAAAAGAGAGAAAAAGGGCGGGAAATATCGCCGCAGAAAGTGGAGGATGGGTACATGAAGAAGTATTGTTTTGGAATTGATGTAGGCGGAACTACCGTGAAGTGCGGTCTGTTTGATGTAAAGGGAACAGTGCTGGAAAAATGGGAGATCAAGACGCGGACCGAGAACAACGGCTGCAATATTCTGCCGGATGTGGCGGATACTATCTCCGATAAGATTCGTGAAAAGGGGCTGGACCGCGATGAAATTGCCGGGATCGGTCTGGGCGTTCCGGGACCGGTAAACGAAGAGGGAGAGGTTCCGGCTGCGGTAAATCTGCACTGGGGCTATGTGCATCTGGTAAATCAGATGGAGCGCCTTACCGGACTGAATGTCAAGGCGGGAAATGATGCGAATGTCGCAGCACTCGGTGAGATGTGGAAGGGCGGCGGCGCCGGATACCACAATGTTGTTCTGGTGACACTTGGTACCGGCGTGGGCGGCGGAATTATCAACAACGGTCAGATTGTTACCGGTACGCACGGAGCGGGCGGTGAGATCGGACACATCCATGTTACCGATTCCCTCACTACGAAATGTAATTGCGGTAACTGCGGCTGCCTGGAGCAGGTGGCATCGGCAACCGGTATCACCTTCCTTGCAAAGCGCCGTCTGGCAAAGGATGATGCACCATCCATACTGCGCAAGAAGAATCTCTCCGCAAAATCGGTGTTTGATGCAGTAAAGGAACAGGATGCAGTTGCAATCGAGATCGCTGAGGAATTCGGACATTACCTCGGTGCTGCGCTTGCAAATATTGCAGGTGTCACCGATCCCGATATTTTTGTAATTGGCGGCGGGGTCTCCAAGGCAGGTCCCATTCTTCTGGATTTCATTCAGAAATATTATAAAGAGTATGCATTTATTGCATGCAAAGAGACACCGTTTGCACTTGCAGAGCTTGGCAATGATGCCGGCATCTATGGAGCGGCAAAGCTGGTGCTGTAAAAGAAAGTAAAAAAGATCAGAGGCGCTTTCAATGCGGAAGACGCCTCTGTTTTTTAGTAAAATGTGATAACTCCATCGTCATAATACTGATCCGCCGGAATATCCTCAAAGGAGGTATCACCGCCTGCCCCTGGCTGCGCGGCAGAGCCGCTTCCGGTTCCCTGGCCGGCGGAGCCGTTGTCTGCGCCAATCTGGATGACACCGTCGGTATTTCCGCTGCCATTATTTTCACTGCCGATGTTTCCACCGGTGGTATTGTTATTGCCTTCCTTCTTTTCTGTCTCCGATTCCTTTTCTGTGAGAATCTCTACAGCACGCTTATGCCCCGGACAGGTCTGCGCCGGCGGTGCATAATTGGAATCATCGGTGGTGCCTGTGCTCCCCGCAGGACGCTGTACAAAGACGCGCGTTGTGGAAGAGCAGGTTTCTGAGGCGCGCAGCCCTGTTTCTGCGCAGACGGGAACGGCAACGTGTACATCGCAGGTCTGTGTCGGAACGGTATCGGCTGTGAAATATTCCGTATAGACCTGGCTGCCCCGCTGGTCTGCCGTACACAAACCGTCCACGGCGAGTTTGCCGGACTTTTTGCAGATTGTTGCTGTGACAATATTCTCCGGCTGCGTAAAGGAGACGACCGGAAGCTCTGCATGAATGCGGCTCATAATAGCGTTCCAGAGCGTCTTTGCATAACCGCTGAAGCTGCGGTCGTAGTCGGGCAGAGCGTCATTGTTGTCATAGCCTCCCCACACACCGCAGGTGTAGTAAGGGGTATAGCCCTCAAACCAGATATCCTTTGATTCGTCGGTAGTGCCGGTTTTTCCGACCACAGGCATGTCTCCGAGATTAATGTTTCCGTATGCGGTGCCCTCCGGACTTTTGATGACATCCTCCATCGCTTTGGTGATGAGAAAAGCAGTGGTATCCTTTACTACACGCGCAGGTTCGCTGGTGTTGTCCAGAATGATATTTCCCTGACTGTCCTCAATGCGGGAGTAAAACTTCGGTCTGATGTAGCTGCCTCCGTTTGCCAGCGCGGCATAGGCGCTGGTCAGCTCCAGATTTACCACGCCGTCTGTAATGCCGCCGAGTGCGAGAGGCTGATAGGCATCGGAGAGCAGGTTGCCGTTTTCATCGAGATCGTTGTTGTAAAGCGTCGTAATGCCGAAGCGTTCCAGATAATCCATGCTTACCTGCGGGGTGATTTCCGTCAGGCATTTTACAGCGACGACGTTTACAGATTTCACCAGCGCGAAATGGATTGTCTCCAGACCGCTGTAGCCGTAGTCACTGTCCCAGTTTCTCAGCTCTGTGCCGGAGGAATACGTGTAAGGCTCATTGTCATAGACAGTGGCAAGTGTTTTGCCGCCATAGTCGATCGCCGGAGCGTAGGCGGCGAGCGGCTTAAAGGTGGAACCGGGCTGCCGTCTCGTGGAGGTAGCGCGGTTCAGGGTAAGACTCGCTTCTTTTTCTCCTCTGCCTCCGACGATTGCCTTTACATAGCCGGTAGACTGCTCGATTACCACGACGGAAGCCTGCGGCTGCGGGACAAGAGAAACACGCTCGCCGAGTACCGTATCTTCCCCGTCGGTCATTGCTTCCTTAAATTGTGCCGCATAGGAACGGGCAGTGTCTTCATCATAAAACATCATATTGAAAGATGCATCCTGCGCTTCAAAATACTTCTGTACATCCAGGCTGCCGTAGTGCACCGTAGTGCCGTCTGCTTTCTGGATGCTGAGGGCGTAGTCCAGACCAATCAGTGTCTCTGCCGGATAATTTGCCGGATTGGCGAATTCTTCGTCACAGATCTGCTGAATCTGTTCATCCTGCACATTGTAAATGCGCAGACCGCCGGAGTATAGCGCCTGATATGCCTGACTGCCTGTGTAGCCGGCCTCTTTTTCCAGATCCTCCAGCACCTGTTCGATCAGGGCATCCGTGTAATAGGAATAAACAGCAGCCGTGCCGGTCTGCACATCCGTTTCCTGGATGCGGGAATACACATCATCGGCGAGTGCCTCGTCGTATTCTGCCTGCGTTATATAGCCCTGCTCCAGCATGGCGCTCAGAATTTTCTGACGCCGGGAGGCGTTTGCCTCCGGGTAGACGATTGGATTGTAGCCGGTCGGATTCTGTGTGATACCGGCTATCACGGTAGATTCCGATAGCGTCAGCTCCGAGACATCCTTGTTAAAATAGCGGTGGGCGGCTGCCTGTACACCATATGCGCCCGCGCCGAGGTTGATGGTATTTAAGTAGTCTTCGAGGATTTTCTTTTTTGCTTCCTCTTTTGTCATATTCTGTTCCAGATTTTTTTCCAGCTCCAGCGCCAGATACTGCTCCTGGAATTTCCGCCGGAAGCTTTCCGCCAGGGAGGATTCGTTTACCCAGTCCGGGAACACACTGTTTTTCAGAAGCTGCTGCGTGATAGTACTGGCGCCTTCCGAAAAGCTTCCGCCAGTGATACCCACCACAAAGGCACGCAGGATACCGCGGATATCAATGCCGTTATGTTCATAAAAACGTTCATCCTCAACAGCGACGATGGCGTTCTGCAGATGCTCCGGCACCTGGCTGAGTGAGACCGGTGTACGGTTTGAGGTAGGGGCTGTAAGCTTTTGAACCTGCTTCCCATCAGCGTTGTAGATGTAGGTTGCCATCTCCGCCGGGGCGGTGCTCAGAGAAGAGATGTCAGGAGCGCTTTTTAGGAGTCCCTGCATCACCCCGTAGCCTGCGCATACACCGGCGATCACCAGCGCGAACAATGCAATGAGAAACAGGCGGAGGAGCGTCATGCCTGCCTTCTGCTCCACCTTTTCCGCGGTCATGTTCCGCTGTTTTTTTTCAATATCGTGTCTGCCATATTTCATGTGCAGCATTCCTTTCTTTTCTGTGAGGGCAATGTTTTACAAAAATTTTGCCCGGTTTTGCAAACAGTTATCCATAGTATAGCAGAAATTAAAAATAAATGCTATACTAAGATGAGGATGCAGGATTGAGGAACAATCCGCTGGTATCTTCTGAACCTGATAATGAAATAAGGAGTGAAATATGGCATATAAAATTGTTTACAGAGGCGGCGTGGGAGAGATCGTAGAAAAGAAATCCCGCTTTATCGCGACGGTACAGCCGGTGCATTCGGAGGAGGAAGCTCTGGAGTTTATCAATAGCTTAAAGAAAAAATACTGGAATGCCACTCACAATTGCTCGGCATTTGTAGTCGGGGAGCACCAGGAGCTGCAGCGCTGCAGTGATGACGGAGAGCCGCAGGGAACTGCAGGCAGACCGATGCTGGATGTGCTGCTGGGCGCGGATATCCACGATGCGGCAGCGGTGGTGACAAGGTATTTCGGCGGTACGCTGCTGGGCACGGGCGGACTGGTGCGTGCTTATTCCAAAGCGGTGCAGGCAGGACTGGAAGGCAGTGAGGTGATTGAGAAGGTAAAGGGCAGCAGACTGACGATCGGAACCGATTACAATGGTCTGGGAAAGCTGCAGTATCTTCTGGGGCAGCGCGGCATCCCGGTTGTAGATTCGGCATACAGCGAAGTGGTAAAAACAGAAGTGCTGGTGCAGGAAGAAAAGGTTGCGGAGCTTTTGGAGGCAGTCACAGAAGCAACGAACGGGAAAGCGGTTTTTGAAGAGGAAAAGGGGCTGTTTTTCGCTTTTGTGGGCAGGGAGCCTGTGGTATTCTGAGGTTTCACTTGTCATTTTTTATAGATAGAGCTATAATGTACGAAAAGAGCAGCGGCCGATGCAGGCCGCATAAAAAAACAAGGGGAGCATTTATGGGAGCCAGAGATAAGGCAGGACCGATAGGAATCTTTGATTCCGGTGTAGGCGGTCTGACAGTTACGCGTGAGGTGATGCGCAACATTCCGGAGGAGCGGATCGTGTATTTTGGAGATACAGCGCGCGTGCCATATGGAAGTAAATCAAAAGAGACGATTCTGCGCTATTCCAGGCAGATCGTGCGTTTTCTGCAGTCGCAGGACGTAAAGGCAATCGTGGTGGCGTGCAATACAGCAAGTGCATTTGCACTGGAGGAGATCCGCCATGAGCTGTCTATTCCGATTATCGGTGTGGTAAAGCCGGGAGCGAAGGTAGCGTGCACGGCGACGAAAAATAACCGCATTGGTGTTATCGGCACGAAGGGAACGATCGCCAGCGGTCTGTACACCGAATTTATCCGCCAGATCAAGCCGGATGCCGAGGTGATCGGAAAGGCGTGTCCGTTGTTTGTGCCGCTGGTGGAGGAGGGCATGATGAAAGATCCGGTGACGGAGGAAATGGCAGGACGCTATCTTGCCGGGCTGAAGGAGCAGGGGATCGATACGCTGATCCTTGGCTGTACTCATTATCCGCTGCTGCGCTCCATGATAGGAGAGATCATGGGGGACGGCGTGACACTGGTAAATCCGGCATATGAGACAGCATGCAGCCTGCGGGAACTGCTGATCCGGGAGAATTTGAAGAATACAGAGCCTGTGGATATGAACACAAATCCGCACCGTTTTTTTGTGAGCGACGCGCCGGAGAGTTTTATCAGTTTTGCAAATTCCATTCTGCCGGTCAATATTGAAAATGTACAGAAAATAAATATCGAGGAGTATTAAATGACAGAAGATGTTTTGGTGAGCATTAAGGGAATGCAGGTGCTCGAAATGAATAATGAAGACGAGGTGGAGGTGGTTACAAGCGGAAAATACTTCCACAAAAACGGAAAGCATTATATCAGCTATGAGGAAGTCATGGAGGGTATGGACGGCACCATCCAGAATCTGATCAAGGTGGGCGCGGATGGCATGGAAGTGACAAAGCGCGGGCTCACAAATGTCCATATGGTATTTGAGAAGGATAAGAAAAATATAACGTATTACGAGACGCCGTTCGGCAACCTGATGGTGGGAATAGCGGCGACGAATATCGATGTAAAGAACGATGAGACAAACATTGATGTGACGGTGAACTATGCGCTGGATGTCAATTACGAGCATCTGGCAGACTGCACTATTAATATGAGCATTCAGTCAAAGGATGGCGGAGGCTTCCGGTTAAGCTGAAGCAGCATGATCTGGCAAAATGCTATTAGGGAGGATCTAAATGAAAAAGAAATGGATGATAATGGCGCTGGCGGCAGCGGTTTGTGTATTATTTACGGGATGTAAAAAAGAAGAACCGAAACAGACGGAGGCAGTTATGGAAACGGCTGCCGAAACAGAGAAAGGAACGGAGAAGCCGACCGAAGCACAGACGGAGAGAAAAACAGAACTGGAAACACAGGCTCTTGTGCAGACGGAGGCGTTACAGCCGGAAACACAGGCTCCGGTGCAGACAGAGACAGTGCAGCCG
>DKTR01000029.1:0-14532 GCA_002473385.1 Lachnospiraceae bacterium UBA7225 | reverse complement strand
AGTGCAGCCGGAAACACAGGCTCCGGTACAAACGGAGATCATGGCGCAGCCGTCTGCGGCTTCCGCAACGTTGTATATTGGAAGTAACGGCTCATTTCAGGAATATTCGCTTGAGACGACAGAAACCATTACGCCCGAGATACTGGTTCAGGGAATTGCAGATCTGACAGGGTGGGATTTAACACTGGCAGATATGATCACAAGCGGTAAAGGAGGCATGACTATCTGCTTTTCCAGTCAGAGTGCACTCTTTACCGGACCGCCGATGCAGCAGAAAGAAGAATTTCATATGTATGATACGTATCAGCTTGTATCGACGATTCTGGACAGTATTCAGAGAACACTGCAATATTACTATGTGAATCCGGAACTGGGAGATCCCTCCAGTCTTGATATTTATTATTGTATGGAGGGCTATCAGCCGCTGACGATTCCGGATATTAATGTGACGATCCCGCTTGAACAGCCGTATCAGGGGCTTTCATGAACGGATAATCTCTGGGAACAGACGGACTTTTCCTATGCCTATGGCGTCCATTTCTGCAATTATTGCAGGATGTGGCGCCATTTTCATTATCCATGGAGGCAGCAGCGGGAAAGAAGAAAAGTGCTCCGCATAGATTAATGCGGAGCACTGCAATTCTAATCTTCTTTTTTCGGCATTTCAATGCGGATGTGCACATCCTCAAGCTGTTTTGGTTCTACCTCTGCCGGAGCACCCATCATGACATCCTGCGCATTCTTATTCATCGGGAATGGAATGATCTCGCGGATACTTTCCTCGCCTGCGATCAGCATTACCATACGGTCTACGCCCGGTGCAATTCCGGCATGGGGCGGAGCACCGTAGCAGAAAGCATTGTACATTGCCGGGAATTTTGCCTTAACGTCGTCCTCACCGAGTCCCACAAGATTGAAAGCCTTTACCATGATTTCAGGATCATGGTTGCGGACTGCGCCGGAGGAAAGCTCAACGCCGTTGCAGACAAGATCGTACTGGTACGCAAGAATTTCTAATGGCTCCTGCTCTTCCAGCGCCTTCATACCGCCCTGCGGCATGGAAAACGGATTGTGGCAGAATTCCAGCTCTCCGGATTCTTCGCCGATCTCGTACATCGGGAAATCCACGATCCAGCAGAACTCATAGCTGTCGGTCTTCATATGGGCAGGGGATGCCGCGCCAAGCATTTTGCGAAGGACACCGGCGGTTTTCTGCGCTGTGCCTTTTTTACCGGCAGCCAGCCCGATGAAGTCGCCCGGCTTTAAGCCAAGAGCTTCTGTTACCTCCGCTTTGCGTTCCTGCAGGAATTTGGAGATGCCGCCGACGAATTCACCGTTGGCATCCACCCGGAACCAGTAGGCTTTATTTCCGCTCTGTACCTCAACGTCCGCACACAGCTTGTCGATCGCTTTGCGCGTGCCCTCAAAGCCGGAGACAACGACCGCTTTCACGGTCTGTCCGTCAAACGGACCGAAGCCGCAGTCTGCCATGCAGCCAGTCGCATCCTGTACAAGCAGATCGATGCGAAGGTCAGGCTTGTCAGTGCCGTACTGCTCCATGGCATCCAGATAGGAGATGCGCTTGAACGGGGCGGCGGAGGCAGTGTGATAAACGCCGTATTTTGCGAAAATCGGCGGCAGCACGTCTTCCAGAATTTCAAAGACATCCTCCTGGCTGGCGAATGCCATCTCCATATCAAGCTGGTAGAATTCGCCCGGAGAGCGGTCTGCGCGGGCATCCTCGTCGCGGAAGCACGGTGCGATCTGGAAATAGCGGTCGAAGCCGGATGCCATCAGAAGCTGCTTAAACTGCTGCGGAGCCTGCGGCAGCGCATAAAATTTGCCTGGATGGTTTCTGGACGGTACCAGGTAATCCCGTGCACCCTCAGGAGAGGAGCAGGTGAGGATAGGGGTAGTGATTTCCATAAAATCGTGTGCGATCATGCTTGTGCGCAGATCTGCAACAATTTTGCTTCTTAATATAATCTTATCCTTTACTGCCGGATTGCGCAGATCCAGATAGCGATATTTCAGACGGGTATTTTCGTCCGCTTCCCTGGAGCGGGCAATCTGGAACGGCAGCTCATTGTAGCGGCATTTGCCGAGCAGCTCGATCTTTTCCGGAACGACCTCGATCTCTCCGGTCGGAAGCGATGCATTTTTGCTGGAACGTTCGCGTACTGTGCCGCAGACAGAAATCGTGGATTCATAATTGATCCCATCTACGACATTCATCATTTCTTCCGTTTCAATGACGACCTGCGTTACGCCATAAAAGTCTCTCAAAATCAAAAATCCCAGATTTTTGCTCACTTTTCTGAGATTGTCAAACCAGCCGACAATTTTCACCTGCGCGCCGGCATCACTGATGCGGAGTGCGCCGCAGGTATGTGTTCTTCCCTGCATATTTTTAACCATCCTTTTCCTGCATGTGACTTTTGTTCTATTCCTGCGGGGCAGCTGCGCCCGCACAGATCCTTTCATGGGATCCACACGCTAAATTTCGCTGTTCATTATACTATCTGGAAGAGCCAAAGTCAATGTCTGCGCCAAAGAATTCTGCACCTGAACGCCACGCGGGTTACTGTTCAGGTCAGGACTTTGCATTTACTGCAAAGTCCGTAAGAACATGATTCAAGAGTGGGCAAATCCCATTCGCGAAGCGAATTTGGGATGGATTTGCGAATGTTACTGTGAACGACGTGAACAGTAACCCACGCGGAAAAGTGGCACCCGATCAGTAACAAATACATTATATAGGAATAAAAACACTTGCATTTACAGAACATAAGTTCTATAATAAAAACAGAACTTATGTTCTTATTTGCTTCAAAGAGAATTCCCGTGGATTTTCTTTGAAGCAGAAGATGTTTCACAGAGAATATGATTGAGAAGAGGAATGCATTATGAAAGTGGTATCGGATATATCGCTCCAGGAAAAACTGCACATTCTGGCGGATGCGGCAAAGTATGATGTTGCCTGCACCTCCAGCGGAGTAGACAGAAAAGGAAAAGAAGGCTATCTGGGCAATTCGGTATCGTGCGGTATCTGCCACAGCTTTGCTTCGGATGGGCGCTGTATTTCTCTTTTGAAGATTTTGCTGACAAATCATTGCATTTATGATTGTAAATATTGCATTAACCGTTCATCGAACGATGTTGTGCGCACAGCATTTACGCCGCAGGAGGTCTGTCAGCTTACGATAGAATTTTATAAGCGCAATTATATAGAAGGGCTGTTTTTAAGCTCCGGGATCTGGAAAAGTCCGGCGTACACGATGGAGCAGATCTGCCAGACACTGTATCTGCTGCGCACGGAGTATAAATTTAACGGCTACATTCATGTAAAGGCAATTCCCGGAGCCCCCGGGGAGCTGCTGTCGGCGGCAGGTTACCTCGCAGACCGCATGAGTGTGAATCTGGAGCTGCCTACGGGAGAGGGATTGAAAAAGCTTGCACCAAACAAAAGCCACAAGACAATTTTAAAGCCGATGCGAATGATTACGGATACCATTGCCGGGCATCGGCTCACGATTGGAAAAAGTGCGCAGATGGAGCGCAGCAGCAGCAACCGTTACCTGGAAAACAGTATTTTTTCGGCAGCACAGACCGGACAGCAGTCATCTGCGGTCCTGCAGGGCTCTGCCGGCCGGCAGCAAATACCCGGGGAGGTGTCGTCCGCAGCAGCGGAGACTGTTATCATGCCGGAAAATCCGGGTACTTCCGGAAATTTTACTCTTCCTGCAGAGCTTCGCAGAAGAGACTGGAAGCGCCCGTTTGCTCCTGCCGGTCAGAGCACGCAGATGATTATCGGAGCGACACCGGAATCGGATTACCATTTGCTGAAAACGACACAGCATTTATATCAGACCTATGATTTAAAACGGGTGTTTTTTTCTGCCTATGTGCCGCTGAATGAGGACAGTGCGCTGCCTGCGCTGGATACTCCCGCGCCGCTGCTGCGGGAGCACCGGCTGTATCAGGCAGACTGGCTGCTGCGCTTTTACGGTTTTCAGGCAGATGAGCTTCTTACAATCGAACGCCCCAATTTTAACGAACAGCTTGATCCGAAGTGTGACTGGGCGCTTCGTCATCTGGAGCTGTTTCCGGTGGAGATCAACCGTGCCCCCTACGATATGATCCTGCGGATTCCGGGAATTGGTCCGAAATCGGCGATGAGAATTGTGCAGGCGCGCAGGCATGGTACGCTTGATTTTCCACATCTGAAGCGTATCGGGGTTGTACTGAAGCGGGCGCATTATTTTATTACCTGTTCCGGAAAAATGATGTACAAAACACCGATAGAAGAACAGTATATCACACGTCAGCTTGTGGGGATAAATCAGAAGGAAAACTGGCAGATCATGCATCAGAGAGAACAGAGCTTCCGGCAGATGTCTCTGTTTGATGATTTCCAGATGCAGGCATAAAAGGATGACAGATTCTGTGATGGGAGGAGAGAAAATGACGATTTATACATGCGGAGAATCTTTTGAGGAGATGATGACGTGCATTTATGAGGCGTGGGCGGGCAGAAGAGGTCACGCCAATGTAAAACTGCAGCTGGAGCCGGTCGTACAGCCGGAGCTGTTCTGTGAGTATATCCCGGTGGGCGCCGATGCAGAAAAAGCCCAAAAGGTGGTCCGTGCCATCCGGCAGAAAATATCTGCAGAGGCATACCGGCAGGTATTTTATGCGGCGATGTCCTGCTTTCCGGATCGTCTGGAAGCGATTTACCGGTTTCTCGTCCTGGGCTTTGCCTGCGGGGCAGGGGTGACAGATATGTTTTCTGAAGCGCCTGTGATGCGCGTACTGGAGCTGAGCCGGAAGTGCGGAAATGAGACGCATTATTTCCGGGAGTTTACGAGGTTTGTATGTGTGGACGAAAAGGTATATGTTGCCCATATTGAGCCGAAATGCAATATTACGGCAATGACGGCCCGTCATTTTGCAGACCGGATGCCGTCGGAGTACTGGATGATTATAGATGATAACCGGCGGATCGCGGCAGTTCATCCCAAAAATCAGCCGTTTTACATGACCGGGCTGTCCGCAGAAGAAATGCAGAGACTTGCGGAGGCCAGGCGTCAGAACGATCTTTATACAGAGCTCTGGAAGGAATTTTTCCGGTCGATCGGGATTGCACAGAGAAGCAACGAAAAATGCCAGAGGAGCCTTATGCCGCTCTGGTATCGTAAGCATGTTACAGAATTCCTGCCGTAAATATAATTTTACTTGCTTTTCCGGGAATGCCCTGTTATATTTGTCTGGGAACAATCTATTAGAAAACCGGTGTTTTACAGATGGCGGGATTGCAGTATCACGCAGGACTGCCACAGGTTAAGGGGGGATATGTATGACAGAGACAGAAATGAAGGAGGCTGCCCTTGCAGGGGGATTTACGGGGGCAGAGATCATAAAGACAGAAGAACTGACATTTATCCATAGTCTGCGCGCCTGCTGTGAGGCGGATGAGTGCGGAAATTATGGGAGAAATTATGGATGCCCGCCTGACTGCGGAAGCCCGGAGGAAATGGAAGCACGGGTGAGAAAATATCAGAAGGCACTGGTTCTGCAGACCATCCAGCAGGTGGATGATATCATGGATAGCGGGCAGACAAAAGAGGCAAAGAAATTTCACAATATGATTTCGTGGGAACTGGTCAGGATGCTGCGGGAAAATGGAACAGACGGGCTGCCGATTATGGCCGGACCATGTTCGGCATGCAGTGTCTGTGCCAGGATAGAAGGGAAACCGTGCCGTTTCCCGGAAAAGGTTGCCTCCTGCCTGTCTGCCTACTGCATTCATGCAGCGGATATGGCAGAAAAGTGCGGGATGGATTATTGGTGCGGCATGAACCAGGTAGCATTTTTTAGTATGTATCTGTTTAATTAACTGAGCTAAGGTCTTTCACCCACTTGTGAGCAGGCTCACGCGGGTTTGGATCTTTTGTCCCTGGCATCACTAAATAAAGGAGGGTTTCAATGATTTCAGAAGAATATGGAAAGGCATTAAAGCTTGGCAAGAAGGAGGTTGCAGCAAGAAAGGCAGCGGGATTATATCCGTATCTGGAAGTGCTTGATGATATACCGGAAGCGGCGAATTCTATTATGGAATATCCGCTGGGGCTTGTGCAGATTCCGACAGAGCAGATCGTCGGTACTAAAACAGAGGGAAGAAGCCAGGCGTTTGCTGCAAATTTTATGCCAATTCTCGGAGAATCCTCTGAATTTGCACGCAAGTGGGCGAATCTCTGTGAATCTCATCTGACGGAGGGAATCCGCGATCCGATTAAGGCGTATGAATTTATGAACAGGTTTTATGTTCTGGAAGGGAATAAGCGTGTCAGTGTACTGAAATTTTTTGATGCGGTCTCCATTCCGGGGACGGTTACACGTATTGTGCCGCCGCGTACGGAAGAGAAGGAAAACAGGATCTACTACGAATTTATGGATTTTTATAATCTCTCCAGCATAAATTATATTTACTTTTCGGAAGAGGGACGCTTTGCGAAGCTGCAGCGTCTTATGGGGAAGCGTCCGGATGAGATGTGGACTGATGAAGACCGCCAGACCTTCAGTTCACTCTACTCCAGTTTCAGCTCCGGCTATAAAGCGATGGGCGGAGATAAGCTGGGAATTACTGTCGGGGATGCGTTCCTGGATTTCATAGAGATACAGGGATACGACGAGCTGGATAAAATGACCAGTTCGGAGTTTAAGGAGACGCTGACGAAGAGCTGGAAGGTGTTTGATACACTGGCAGATAGTGATGCGGTGGAAATCCAGATGACGCCCAGGGAGACGAAGGATAATAAAAAACCGCTTTTGCAGAGACTGATCCCGCTTAGTTCCCCAAAGCTGAAAATTGCGTTTGTGCATGAGATAGATCCGCAGGAGTCGGGCTGGACATATGCGCACGATCTTGGCAGGATGCATCTGGAGCAGGTGTTTTCGGATCAGGTAACAATTATGGAATACCATCTGGAGGAACAGAATGAGAAGGCGGCGGAAGCAATGATCAAACGCGCGGCGGAGGATGGCAATACTCTGATTTTTACCACCTCGCCGGTTCTTACGCACGCAAGCATCAAGGCGGCGATGGATTATCCGGAAGTAAAAATTCTGAACTGTTCGCTGCTTGCCAGTCATGGTTATATTCGTACATACAGTGCAAGAATGTACGAGGCAAAGTTTCTTATCGGCGCGATTGCAGGGGCAATGGCGGAAAACAACCGTATCGGCTATATGGCGGATTACCCTATTTACGGTACAGTTGCTAATGTGAATGCGTTTGCACTCGGAGCCAAAATGGTGAATCCGCGGGCAAAGGTTTATGTAGAGTGGACGGCACAGAAAAATGTGGATATTTATGAGCGCTTCCGGGAAGAGGGCGTATCTTATGTGTCAGGAAGAAATATTATTATTCCGGGAAAAAGCGAGGGTTCACGTCATTTCGGACTGTTTAAGCTGGATGAGGTATCGCCGCACAATCTGGCGATGCCAATCTGGCACTGGGGCAAATTTTATGAGAAAATGATCCGTCAGATCCTGAGCGGCACCTGGAAAAATGAAGAAAACTCGAAAGTAAAGGCGGTAAATTACTGGTGGGGAATGTCATCCGGTATGGTGGATGTTATTTGTTCGCAGAATCTGCCGCTGGGGACAGCGCGGCTGGTGCGGCTGCTGAAGGATACTATCAGCTCCGGGGAGTTTAATCCGTTTTCCGGCATTCTGTATTCCCAGGACGGGCTGGTTCAGGAGGATGGCGACAGCGTGCTGACACCGGAAAAAATCATTACGATGGACTGGCTTGCTGAGAACGTGATCGGAAAAATACCGAAAATCGCCGAACTGCAGGAGAAGGCAAAGCCAGTAGTGCTGCAGCAGGGAGTTGAGCCGGCAGAAGAGTAAGCCAGCTATGTGAGCGGAAGCGAAAAACCGGATATGGGGTGTCCGGTATGGAAGGAATACTGGACGTTATGAAAATACTTGCGGTTGCAGATGAGGAATCAAAGTATCTGTGGGATTTTTATGAGAGAGAGAAACTGGAAGGGGTGGATCTGATTCTTTCGGCAGGGGATTTGAATCCAGAATATCTCTCTTTTCTGACGACGATGTATGCGATCCCGGTGCTTTATGTGCCGGGGAACCATGACGATAAATATGAAAATAAGCCGCCGGAGGGCTGTATCTGTGTGGATGACGATATCTACGTCCACAACGGAATCCGCATCCTGGGGCTTGGCGGTTCCATGCGGTATCGCATGGGCGGAAATCAGTACACAGATGAGCAGATGCACCGACGCATCCGCAGGCTCTGGTGGAAGCTGAAAAAAAACAGGGGCTTCGATATTTTGCTGACGCATGCGCCTGCATATCAGTTAAACGACGGCAGAGACCTGCCGCACCAGGGCTTCCAGGACTTTATTCGTCTGATGGAAAAATATAATCCGCGGTTTTTCATACACGGTCATGTACATATGTCATATGGACGCCAGCACAAGCGCCATGACATGTACCAGAATACTCACATCATTAATGCATACGAGCGGTGTATTTTTGACTATGATGATGAAAACCTTAAAGATCATATCTGATAAGGCAGGCACCGGAGAGAGAGGTAATACATGACGAAGAAGCAGAGAAAGCAATACTATCTGTTATATACAGGGCTTGCCGTATTTATGCTGCTGATTGTATATGCACCTTTTGCACGGGACGGAAAAACACTTGTATTTTATGAGGATGGGGCGAATCAGCACTGCCGTGCACTGATTTACTACAGTGAATGGCTGCGGGAAATCGGTCGTACGCTGGTGACAGAGCACCGTCTGGTGATTCCGGAATGGGATTTTAGTATAGGTTATGGCTCTAATATTCTGACTACCCTGAATTATTATGCGATAGGAGATCCGCTGAATCTTCTGTCAGTGTTTATACCGGCGCAGCTTATGCCGTATTTTTATAGCTTTATGGTGCTTTTGCGAAATTATCTTGCCGGGCTGGCATTTTCAGCATTCTGTATTTATATGAAGAAAAAACGTCCGGCGGCAATATTGGCAGGTGCGGTTGTGTATATGTTCTGCGGGTATGCCATGTATGCGGGAACAATGCATTCCTTTTTCCTGAATCCAATGATTTACCTTCCGCTTGTCCTGCTCGGTGCAGAGAAGGTTTTTCGCAAAGAGAAGCCTTATATTTTGATTTGTGCAGTACTCATCTCGGAAATTAGTAATTTCTATTTCTTCTATATGATTGTGCTGGAAACAGTGATCTATGTATTGGTGCGCTGCATCTGTACCTTTGGCTGGAAGAGGCGGAAGGAGGGAATACATGCAATTCTGAAAATCGCCGGATACTCTCTGGCAGGGGTGCTGCTGGGCGCGGTGGTTTTCCTGCCAGTGGCGCAGGCGTTTCTGAGCGATTACCGGGTGGCGAAGGAATACGTGATTGATCTGTTTTACAAGAAGAAATATTACGAAAAATTTCTGGTATCCTTTGTATTCGGCATAAATATGGGATATTACGCTGTTCTGGGATATAGTGCTCCGGCTCTGCTTGCTGTGGTTTTGTTATTTTGTGGAAAAAGGAGAAAGCAATACCGGGCAGAATTAAAGATTTTATTTGCTATCGGAACTATTTTTCTGGCATTTCCGGTATTCGGTCATATATTTAACGACTTTTCTTATGCATCAAACCGGTGGGTGTGGGGCTACTCCATGCTGTGCGCATATATTCTGTGTGAGGTATGGGAAGAACTGGTTACTATGCTTTCGGCAGTCTGTTTTCGGAAAAGAGGAAAAATGGGATCGGTGATGCAGGGAATTATGCTGCTGTTTGTGATCACCGGAATGACACTAAATGCGTATGTGATGTTTGAAAGGCGCGGAATACAGGAAAAATACTTTTCGGCATCAGAGGTAAATGACCGCTATAACGGTAAACCGGAAATACTTGTGCAGGGCCTGCAGGAGGAGGCAGATTCCTTTTTCCGCTATGGAGGAAACGTTTCAAGGGACAATGCATCTATAAATACCGGAACACATAGTATGAGTTATTATTGGAGCCTTTCTAATGGAAATATTTCAGAATTTCTGGTAAATACACAGGCATATGTGCTGCGGCTGTATCATTATCAGAATCTGGATGAACGGACCATTTTGACGACGCTTGCCGGAAACCGGTATTATATCTGCGGGGCTGCCGGAACGCAGAAGGTGCCGTATGGATACCGGAAAATAGAGGAACGGGAAGGCTGCGTGATCTATGAAAACGAAAATGCTCTTCCGCTTGGTTACTGCTATGATTCTTATGTGACGGAAACGGAGGCTGCCGCCTGGAATGGAGCACAGAGGGAAGAAGCGATGGCGCAGAATGTGATTCTTTGTGATGACGCGGACGGGATAAATAAGCTTTCCGGACAAGAAAGCGTTCTGTCAGACACAGGAATAGCGGAATGCAAAAAAGGACAGCCGGTTTTTTCGGGCAGGGAAATTGCGCTGCATGTTGTTGAAATGAGCGAGGGTGTGGCAACGGCCGAACAGGGATTTAAGGTCCGGAAAAAGGGAGCGACGGTTGTACTTGAAGCGGAGAGAATATGTGATGCGGCAGAAAATTATCTTTGCATGGAGGGTTTTGAATATCAGGGGAAGCAGGAGAAGCTGAGCCTTACTGTGGATGCAGTGACTGCCGGAAACAAACAGATATCGCGGCAAATGTTTTATGAGACGAAAAAGTCAAAATGGCCTTCCGGAATAGAAGACTTCACGCTGAACCTTGGCTATCAAGAGGAATCTGTAAGTACTATTACACTTACATTTCCGGCAAAAGGGACATACAGCTTTGATAAGATCTATCTGTGGAACCAGCCGCTGGAAAACTATGGGCAGCAGATGAATGTGCTTCGGGAAAACTGTCTGGTCAATGAACAAATAGAAGCCAACCGGGTTTCGGGTAATATTTCGCTGGAAAGTTCGCGGATACTGTGTCTTACTGTTCCTTACGATGGCGGATGGACGGCATATGTGGATGGCAAAAAACAGCCGCTTCTAAAGGCAAATTATATGTTCAGCGCGCTGCTGCTTCCTGCGGGAGAGCATTACATTGAATTGCGGTACCGCACACCGGGGCTGGATATGGGGCTTCTTCTGACACTGGCAGGAGTGCTTAGTCTGTCTGGAATTGCATTGCATTTCAGACGAAAAGAGCTTTCTGCACGCAGGCAGGGATCCGGGACGTCACAGAAATACGGCTGCAGTAAAAAAATTTGAAATAATATGTTATTGTGATAGAAATGCCGCTTTTTTTGCGAATATATAGTGAAAGCATTCAGGGCGCTGCCGGCAATTGTTTGCTGGCAGCGCTTTTTTACAGGTAAAGATGCTTTACGGATGGCAGAGGATGGCGCCACACCGCTGCGAAAGGAGCTACTATGAAAATTACGGAACAGAATTTTGTTTCACAGATGATACAGGGCAATGAGAATGCACTGGAATATGTTATGCTGCATTATGGAGGACTTGTGAAATCTGTGGTACACCGGTATCTTTATGTGCTGCCGCAATACGAGGAAGAATGCATTAGTGATGTGTTCCTGGCAGTATGGAATCATGCTTCGTCCTATATGCCACAGAAAAATCCCTTTGCGAATTGGATTGCCGGAGTTGCACGCATCAAGGCGCTGGATTATAAGCGCCGGTATGCCGGACGGCTTCTGGAGACGAGCTGGGAAGAAGCAGGCAACTGTATCGGTAAAGATGTGATGGAAGAGATTGCGCTGATCCGGGAGGAATTTTCCAAAGAGACCAGACAGATGCTGGAATGCTTAAAGCAGGAGGATCAGGAGCTATTTCTGAAAATCTATGTTGAAGAAGAAAGTGTGGAGACGGTCAGTGCAGAGAGTGGTCTGAGTAAACCGGTTATCTACAACCGGCTGTCACGCGGAAAGAAAAAAATACGGCGGTTGTTTTCCAGAACATAAAAGATGCGCAGAAGAATGAAAGGAGCAGATAGTATGAAGAAAGAAATATATACATTGTTAAATGACATGGATCACAATGCAGAAAGCTATGAGGGCTTTTCAGCGGATACATCCGATGCAGAAAAATGGATGAAATCTGTTTTTCCAAAAGAGAAGAAAGTGAAGAACTGGCGGCGGTATGTGGCGGCAGCGGCGTGTGTCTGTGTGCTGGGTACGGCGATAAGTCCGGTAGGGGAAAAGGTATACGCAGAAGTGAGTGCCGCTATGTACAGTATTTCGAAAATTCTGGGAATCCGGAAAGATTTAAGCCCGTATCAGGTCGTGGTTGGAGAAACGGTGGAAAAGAACGGCATTTCGGCTACGCTGAATGAAGTGCTTCTGGATGATGAGACGCTGATGATTTCTTGTGTTGTTCAATCGGAGAAAGTGATGGAGATGGAAGGCGGGGTATATCCGAATATAAATGTTGCAATCGATGGTGCGCAGGCTTCTGTTGCATTTGGAGGTGGCAGTGAACGGGTGGATGAGCACAGCATGGTGATTTGTGCTGAGGTGGAAATGCCCGGCATCAGCCCGGAAGAGCAGATGGATATGGAGATGGAATTTTATGTCGGAGAAGAAAAACTGGGAACGATTGCATTTACCGTATCGGGAGCGGAGCTTATGACAGATACAAAAACAGTGGAATTGAATAAAAATTTCCTGCTCCCGGACGATACGGAGGTAATACTGGAAAAATATACGACGAGCGATGTGAATCAGAAGGTTTATTTTACGACATCTACGGGTAAGTGTGAATATGACCTGAAGCTGGCGGGAACAGATGATCTTGGCAATGAGGCAGAATTTAATCTGAAATCCTTCATCGAGGGAAAGGGCCGTATGGAAGTAAGCACCATCGACAACGGCTATGTCAATGAAAATGCAAAGGAGCTGACACTGACACTCTATGCAGCTGCATTCCCCAAGGAAAGCGGACGGATGAGCAATGACTTTGAGCAGGTGGGTGAGCCATTCACGATTACGCTGCCGACAGAAGGATAAACAGAGACAAATGGCTCCGCAAAACAGAGTTTGCGGAGCTGTTTACATTTTAGCGTTCCCACCGCCCGGAAGCGCCGCAGGGCACTACCAGACCGTTGGAGGATACCGGCAGACCGACCTCCTGGGAGTCTACATGTCCGCCGAAGGGTTTTAATTCGGTCGCTATCATATAGGAAAGAACAGCGGGGGCAAGCCCGGTGGTGTAGGAGTTAATGAGAAAGAAGAGCGGCTCATCGCTGAGCAGCTTCGCACAGAGCTGTACGAGCGGATAGATGGCATCCTCTATCTTCCAGATTTCTCCTTTGGGACCGCGTCCGTAAGAAGGCGGATCCATGATAATGGCGTCGTAGTGATTGCCGCGGCGGATCTCGCGCTCCACAAACTTTACACAATCATCGACGATCCAGCGGATCGGAGCGCTTTCCAGAGCAGAGGCGCGGGCGTTCTCCTTTGCCCAGCCGACCATACCCTTTGAGGCATCGACATGTGTGACGGCGGCTCCGGCGGCTGCAGCTGCTAAGGTAGCACCGCCCGTGTAGGCAAAAAGATTCAGCACCTTTACCGGTCTGCCCGCCGTTCTTATTTTCTCTGAGAACCAGTCCCAGTTTGCAGCCTGTTCCGGAAAGAGTCCGGTGTGTTTAAAGCTGAATGGTTTTAAATGAAACGTCAGTGATTTATAGTGAATGCTCCACTGTTCGGGCAGGTCGAAAAACTCCCACTCGCCGCCGCCTTTTTTGCTGCGGTGATAGTGGGCATTCGGATGCGTCCAGCCGCGCGCTTTCCTGGGGGTATTCCAGATCACCTGCGGATCCGGGCGCACCAGGAGATAATCTCCCCAGCGTTCCAGCTTTTCTCCCGCTGATGTATCAATCACTTCATAATCTTTCCAGCCATCGGCAATCCACATAATCTATTCCTCCGTAATTTCTGTCTTTTTTCACGCCCTGTAGGAATGGTGTGAAATACAGACCTTTTGACCTTGGCATCATTATATGGTATAATACAAAAATATGCAAGTATGTCGGGAGAGGGCTGCAGATGAACAGAAAAGAAAAACGAAATTTTGTTTTATCACACACCGGGACTGCGCGCGGGGCTGCTGCTTAGCCTCCTTGGAGCGCTCGGCTTTGCCGGAATCGTTCTGTTTCAAAGGAAAAAATTAATGAAATAGGATTGTACGAAAAAAAATACAAAATTTTTTAAAAACTCCTTGCATATGGCTAAAATTTCATATATAATGCAGATGTTGTGACCTTGATAGCGTTGAAGCGTGAGGTTGCTGCGGCAAGACCGCAGGTTTTCCGTGGAGCGAATGTCAAGTTCTAGAAACTGGCGACAAGTCACTGTACAAGAACAACTGTCCGGCAAAGACCGGAAACAACGTGTGGGATTTTTGCGATACACACGGGAGCGTGTACAGTCACCGCTTGTCGTACTGATGTTAAGTGCGAAAAGGAGGCGACTTTTTTTATGGCAAGTCAAGTAATGAGAATCACACTGAAGGC
>DKTR01000126.1:27750-39032 GCA_002473385.1 Lachnospiraceae bacterium UBA7225 | reverse complement strand
CGATTCCCATCACCCGCTTTTTTGCTGTCCAAAAATACCGCCTGCAGGCGCTGTCCCTGCAGACGGTATTTCTCTGTGTCATAAAAGAAAGCCTTCCGGCTGCTGCACCCTTCGGTTTTCCGCAATCCTGTCCTTTATTCCAGATATAAAAACGGATCGACCGGTTTTCCTTCTTTCTGCATCTGGAAGTACAGGTTGCTTCCTTCCTCACAGTAATACTTTGTGGGCTCACTGACGTAACCAAGAAGCTGCCCCTGTTCTACCACATCCCCCTCGGATACAGCCAGTTCCTTCAGCTGCCCGTAAACGAGGCTGTAATTATTCCCCAGATTCAGTTTCAGAGTGGTTCCCGTTTCCTCGTTCACGCTAATGGATTCTACAATGCCCTTCGCGGACGCAACCACCGGATTACCCACTGTACTGCTGATGATCAGCGCCGGATTGTATTTATACTGGTTGAGCGTCTCAAAATAAACCGTACTGCCCATGTTATAATCCATCAATACGGTACCGGCTGCGGGCCAGGCAAGAAGCGAGTCGTCCTGAAAGTTGACGGTCGGCTGCAGAATTGCTGACGCTGCCGAAGAGCTGACATCCGCTGCCTCCTGCACCGTGTCTGCCACTTCCAGAGATGCGGGATCTACATCCTTTTCATTTGCCGCAGTATAGTCCTGCACCGGCTGCAATTTTGCTACCACGTCCGCACCTGCTGCCTCCAGATCCTGCTCCGGTTCCTCACTTTCCTGTGTGACCACTGTATCCGGAGCCGTCTCCTGGCTGCTGTCATAGCCTGTCCGGTATGTGGCAAACGCAACGGCACCCACAAGACAAAGCGTCATAACTCCAAGAGTTCCCTTGTTTTTCAAAATACGTAATACCTTTTCTTTTTGCATATTTGTCACCTCATATTATGTTCATTATGGTTCTACACATATGATTTCCATAAATGAGTGATTTATACAAAAAGAATCCAGATTCGCTCAGTATTGCACCAGCTCCGTGCCCGGATAGAAATAACCAAGAATTTCTTTATAATTTTTTCCGCTCAGTGCCATCTGCTGCGCCGTATACTGGCTCATTCCCAGTCCGTGTCCCACACCGTGTATCGTCAGATAGGTTCCTTCTTCCGTTGTGCTGATCTCGAAATTCGCAGAAGGAAGACCCAGCAGATTACGGAATTCCTCTCCTGACATTGTTTCGCCCTCCAGAGAAATCTGCAGCACATATCCGGCACCATCCCGCGCAGTTACCTGCATCTGCGCCCATGAATCATCAATTTGAAGCGTCGTCTCCGCACCTGCCGCATCCGTATCCGATGGGCAGACCTTTGATACCAGATAGGGATATTCCTCCGACCGGAACACCTCCTCTGCATCCCGCGTATTTCCCGCGCTGCATGCATGAAAGGATGCCAGGATCGGCTTGTCCTCCCATGTCAGAACCTGTCCCTGCGTCTCTCTCTGTGCCCGCAGAAATTTTTCTGCAGCACCCATACGCTCCAGCTCCGTCATGGTCAGATACGCCTCATTCTCTACTCTTTCTTCCGCCTCAATCTGCCGGTACAGATTTGTCCGGGCCGCAATCATCTGCGCCTTCACCGCCTCCAGATCATATCCGGCAGGAATCTGTGCCGCTGTCACACCGATGACGTATTCCTCCAGTTCCATTTCAATGGTTCCGCTGTTCGTTTTTACCGTAATATAATCTGTCTCATTTTTTATCACGCGGTAAATTTCACTCATCCGGTTGTCCAGAAGAAGCATCATGGCACATGGCAGCACCAGTATCACCAAAATACCGGTTAAAATATATTCTATGCGTCTTTTCATCATAAAATCCGCTCCACAGTAAGTTTTTCCGGGACAGTAAAATCCCTCTCATACCATTTTATGAGAGGGATTTTGGTTTTATAACTATTTATGTATGTTCCTCCATATATTGCAGAATACCGCTGCACACTGCCTTTGCCACCTTCTCCTGGTAAGCGTCCGTCACCAGCTTCTCCGCTTCCTCCGGATTGCTCAGAAAGCCGCATTCAATGATCACAGTCGGCGTTTTGGTTTTCCGCAGCAGATAGTAGCTGTCATTTGCCTTGCTTTCCCGCGGGCGTTCAATTTCCAGTCCCTCGTTCAGCGCCTCCTGCAAGGCAGCGGCAAGCTCCTGTCCCTGTGCGGAATTCTCGTAAAAAAATACCTGCGGTCCTTTCACCGAGCTTTCCGTATAGCTGTTCTGATGAATGCTGACAGCAAGAAGAGGCTCCTGCGAATCAATTGCTGCACAGCGTTTTTTCATGTCCTGCTGCTTTTTATTTGCCTCATCCTCGTCGTAAAGCCCTCCGTCTCCCTCCCGCGTCAGCACTGCCGTTATCCCGTTTTCCTCAAGCCGGGCGGCAAGCTTCTTTGCGATCGCAAGATTGATTTCTTTCTCGAGTGCGCCATTCACCCCCACCTTCCCGGCGTCAATTCCCCCGTGCCCTGCGTCTACGACTACCGTAATCTTATCATGAACCACTTCCTCTCCGCTCCCGCTCTTCACCTCTCCGGATGCTGTAATGCTGGCGCCGAGTCTTCCAACATAAAATGCGCATACCAGAATCAGAACCGTCATGAGCAGCTCCAGAATCCTTTTATTTTTTCGCATACAAATACCCCTGCCGTATACTTTATTACAAGTATATGCGGCAGGGGCAGCATTTTTGCTTCAGCTCACATATTTCAGAATAATATCCCAGACGGAATCCGTTTCCAGACCCAGCCGCCACCCGGCAACCCCGGCAAGCCCATAATCCTTGACCAGCGTCAGCTTCTCCTCGATAGATTTGTCATCCTCCAGCCAGATCTGGTAGAGCGAACCATCGTCACCCTCAAATCCGGCATAATTCTGACCGGTCGTCTCGTCCCAGGCAGCTTCTACGTTATTGTTTTCCAGAACCTGCTGACCATCCGCCATGCCATATGCTTCACTGGTGACAGTGGTTGTCCCGTCCGCATTTGTCTGGGTCTTCCAGAGCCTTGTATAAAACGGGATCCCGCTGATCAGCTTCTCTGCCGGAACATCCCTGCGCGTATCCAGAATGCCCTGGTTTTCAAAAGAAAGACTCGCCACAGAACCGGCTTCCTCTGATCCGTCATAATGCTCATCATAACCCATCACGATCACATAATCACAGACTTTTCCCAGCTCCGCACGATTATAGTGCTCATTAAACGACATCGGCACCGGCACGTCCACCGAAAGCACCAGCCCGTTCTTCCGGCATTTTACGGATAATTCACGGATAAACTGTATATATCCGTCCGCAGCCTCCTCCGGAATGCTTTCAAAATCCACATTGATACCGTCAAACCCATATTCAATCGCAGACGCGATCAGCGAGTTCTCCATCTTTGTACGTGATTCGGTAGATTTCAGTACTGTCGTCGTGTCGATATCCGGGCTGAAATTATCTACCAGGGCCCACACCTCCATATCATTGCGATGCGCAGTAGCCACATAGTCTGCATCGGCAAGACTGCTCAGTGTCCCATCGTTTGACGCAATGGAAAACCAGGTGGGCGAGATCGTATTGACGCCTTTCACCGAGGCAATGTCGTATATGATATTATAATTTGCATCCATATTACTGATCACATGCCATACCATATTGATCTTATAATCCTTCGCCACCGAGGTGTATTCCGGCTCTTCGAATTCGCGATTCACCGTCTCAGTGCGCTCATCCACCAACCTGTCATTATTTATATAGCCAAAATAGCCATCCTGCGTCAGAACACCAGTCCAATCCTCCATCGGTTCAAGTACTGTAACAACTTCATTTTTCTGAAGCTCCCGCAGAATAGGGCTCTTGATGCCTCCCTGGTAGCGCAGCTTTCCGTTTTTACGGATCGTCGCCACTGTCTTTTCGCCCCACGTGTTTGTGATTACAATACGCTCCGGATCATGAAACAATTCATACTCCAGATTTGTATACTTCTGGACAAAATCAAGCGCCAGATACGTTTTTGTCCCATCCACCTTCACGATATCATAGGTCACCGTCTCGGATCTGCCGGTAGCTGTATATTTCTGACCCCCCGCCGGAATCTCGATGATATCAGTCGGCGTAGTATAAAGCATCAGATTCGCCTCGGAATCCCAGTAGAAACGATCATTCAGAAATTTCTTTACCACTTCAAAATCTACATAGCAGATGCCGTCCAATACCATGCCCTTATATTCGGAAGTCTCTCTTCCTATAATAACAGCTGCCTCATCCTCTGAGGACAAGCCAAAATACTCTTTTCCTTCCATCACTTCCGATGTAGGGGTGTACTTCTTTACCAGATTCGTCGTAAGAACGATTGCTGCCACAACCACCACCAGAACCACAGCAGCCAGCAGCGGTGCTGCCTTTTTTTTCATACATTGCACCTCCCAGGTATATACTATGAAAGCCCGGTCTCCATGCAGAAGCACAAAGTGAGCCTGCTCACATAGGCGCTCATGCATGAGAGACGCTGACCCGTATGAACAAAACAGCCGCGCGGCCGAAGTAAGCGGGGCGATTTGCGAATACAGGGCGGGTCCCAGGGTCTTTCACCCACATATGAGCAAGCTCACGTGGGTTTAGACCTTTTGACCCTGGCATCACGAAAATTCATTATGAATATAGTATATCATACCTTAGTGCTTAGTTCTAACAATTTTCGACTTTTTCAGAAAATATTCACATTTATTTAAGCTTTTTGCACAAGGGGACTGCACTGTCTGTTGATTATCTTTTCTGATTCTGTCAAATCCTATACCACATACCTGATTCTGGCAATCTATATAATAATCACGCATATAATTTGTCCGCTCGCAGACACAGTCTGCGATCTGGTAAGACGTACTTGGCTTCCCATCCAGCCAGAGCTGGATGCCTGCCTCCTGGTATTTTTTCAGCTCCCAGTACAGCCTGCTGTTTTTCACCTGTCTGCTCCTGGCAGGATGCGCCTGGCTGATGAATCCTTTTTTCTGTTCGATGGTACTCACTCACTTTCTGTTTTCTTTTGCCGATCCATTCCTCTGGTGCGTTCGTGATATATTTCAGCGCAAAAAGAAAACGTTTTATTCAGAGAAGGGAAATCTGCCCTCCTTTCCTGCGTGATTTTGTTTGTGTTCCTTCTCTTATTGATTATTATATATATTTTGTGTCATTATTGCAAGTGTTTTTTTATTTTTTATTTTATTTTTTTTTAATACCGCAAACCATGCTTTTCCTTTGCATTTTCCTGCAAAGTAGGTTATACTGTGTTTATAAATCAAGACATTTATTTAGTGAGGAGTGGTTTCATGAAACTGGAAAAGCTCAACGACAACCAGATCCGCTGCACATTGACGCGCGAAGATCTGGCATCGCGTCATCTGAATCTGCTTGAGCTTGTCTACGGAGGCGAAAAAGCAAAATCGCTGTTCCGCGAGATGATGCAGCAGGCTGCTTACGAATTTGGTTTTGAAGCGAACGACATTCCTATTATGATAGAAGCAATTCCCATGTCTTCGGAATCTCTTATTTTGATTATTACCAAAGTGGAGGATCCGGATGAGCTGGATACCCGCTTTGCCAAGTTCGCTCCCGGCGGCGATGCACCCGATGCGGAAAGCACCTTCTCCGGTCTGAAGATGGAGGGTGCAGATGATATTCTGAACCTATTCCGCAAAATCCGGGAGGCTCATAAAAATCTGACCCAGAAGACGGAGGAAAACGGTCAGCAGACAGAAGGCTCTGCCGAAGAAACAGAGCCGGTGGTAGATATTACCAGGCTTTACTGCTTTGGCTCTCTGGACGATGTCATCCATGCAGCCCGCGCACTCGGCGGAAGCTATCACGGGGAAAATTCTCTGTTCAAGCATCCGGAAACCAGGGAATATTATCTGTCCCTTGGCAGTTCTTCGCACACGCCGGAGGAATTCAACCGCATCTGCAACACGCTGTCCGAATATGGAGCAAGTGTCAGATTTTCTGCCGGTGCCATGGGGTATCTTTCCGAACATGGCATTTCTATTATAATGAAGGAAGCTATACAGCGGCTTGCAGATATTTAGCAGTGTACCTACAGGACCTGCCACCGGCAGCTCCCTTCGGATACATGGCAACCTACAGGACCTGCCACCGGCAGCTCCCTTCGGATGCATGGCAAAAAGAACCCGGACAAATTGTCCGGGTCTTCTCTTACTTATTCACCTGTTTGCGCGGCTTTTTGCTTCCGCCCCCGCAGCCGCCGCAGGTACTGCAGTTCCCTGTGCAGTGCGATCCCTCTTTACCGGATCTTATCATGGAGCGGGTTATCAAAAATACTGCCGCTGCCAATATCAGAATTACAATCAGATTTCCAAGAAATGCGGGCATTTTATCTCCTCCTTCTTATCTTGCACTCGCTGACATTTTGGCATTTACACTGTAATGCCCATCCGGCTGATAGCCCTTGCGGAAAAGCAGATAAATCAGCGCTGCCAGAGCTGCCAGAGCTGCGATCGTAAAGATGTTAAATCCAACCTCTCCGGTAATCAGACCGCCAAGCTGGTATACGATCAGCGCGATTACATATGCGAAACCGCACATATAACCGATTGCACCAAGTGTCCACTTCGTATTGTTCATCTCACGCTTAATTGCTCCCATTGCAGCAAAGCACGGTGCGCAGAGCAGATTAAATATCATAAAGCTATACGCGCTGAGTGCGGTAAAATCTGCCGCAATCAGATTCCATACCTCGTCGCCTGTCTCGGAGAGCTCTCCTGCATAATGATATAACACACCAAAGGTATTTACAACTTCTTCTTTTGCAATCAGACCAGTGACTGTTGCAACGGTGGCCTTCCATGCCATGTCGCCAACCCAGCCGAGAGGCGCAAAGATCCATGCCACAGCATTTCCGATTGCCGCCAGCAGAGAAGTATTGTTGTCCTCTACCATACCAAAGCTGCCGTCCGTAAAACCAAAGCCCTGCAGGAACCAGAGTACAATCGAGCTGAGCAGGATGACGGTACCAGCTCTCTTGATAAAGGACCAGCCGCGCTCCCAGGTTGCACGGAGAACATTGCCTGCCGACGGGAGATGGTACGCCGGGAGCTCCATAACGAACGGAGCCGGTTCACCGGCAAATGCTTTAAACTTTTTCAGCATAATACCGGAAATAACAACTGCTGCAATACCGATAAAAAATGCAGAGACTGCCACCAGAGAAGAGCCTCCGAATACCGCACCCGCAAACAGACCAATAATGGGCATCTTTGCACCGCACGGAATAAATCCGGTTGTCATAATTGTCATCTTACGGTCACGATCTTGCTCAATGGTACGGGATGCCATGATACCCGGCACACCGCAGCCTGTTGCAACGAGCATCGGAATAAAGCTCTTCCCGGAAAGTCCGAAGCGGCGGAAAATGCGGTCCATAATGAACGCAACACGCGCCATATAGCCGATATCCTCCAGGATCGCCAGGAAGAAAAACAGTACCAGAATCTGCGGAACAAAGCCAAGCACCGCGCCGACACCCGCCACGATACCATCCTGAATCAGTCCGTAAAGCGCGCCTTCTACATGCAGCACACCGAGAATGCTGTCTAATGCGCCCGGAACAATTTCCCCGAACAGCACGTCATTTACCCAGTCTGTGCCCATAGTTCCGATGGAGAACGGATATCCGCCCATCGCAATCGCGTAAATAGCAAACATAATCACAGCAAAAACCGGCAGCGCCAGAATACGGTTCGTCACAATCTGATCAATCTTATCCGATGCAGACAGACCGTGCTTTTCGCGTTTCTTCTTTACCGCTTTCGCGACAATGCCGCTGATAAAGTCATATCTCTGGTTGGTGATGATGCTCTCGGCATCGTCATCCAGCTCTTTTTCACATGCAACTGCCGCATTCTCTACATCCTGTTTTACAGAGCCGGTAAGCCGCAGCTCCTCCAGAACCTTTTCATCCCGCTCAAAGAGCTTTACAGCATACCAGCGCAAATACTGCGCATCCACCTTGTCTGAGATAACCGTTTCAATCTGACTGATTGCCTTCTCTACGCATCCGGTGTACATTCTGAGCGGTCCATTTGCCTTCTTTGCCCTGGCCGCCTCCACGGCTTTGTTTGCCGCTTCTATACTCCCCTGTGATTTGAGGGCGCTCATCTCAACTGCCTCGCAGCCCAGCGCCCTGCCGAGCTTATTTAAATCAATCTGATCCCCGTTCTTGCGCACGAGATCCATCATATTGACTGCAACAACGGTCGGCAGCCCGAGTTCAAGAAGCTGTGTCGTCAGATACAGATTCCGTTCAATATTGGTTCCATCTACAATATTCAGAATGGCATCCGGCTTCTGTGTTACCAGATAGGTTCTGGATACTACCTCCTCCAGAGTGTACGGTGACAGGGAATAAATTCCAGGCAGGTCCTGGATGACCACCTCTTTATTTCCTTTGAGACGTCCCTCTTTCTTTTCAACGGTAACGCCCGGCCAGTTTCCAACATACTGGCTGGAACCCGTCAAGCTGTTAAAAAGTGTGGTTTTGCCGCTGTTCGGGTTACCCGCAAGTGCGATTTTTAATTCCATTGCTTTTCTCCCTTTCTTGGTTAGTTTTTTCTAACCTTTTGTCCTAAAAAAATTTCTTTATCTTATTTCCACCATTTCTGCATCCGCTTTCCGAATGGATAATTCATATCCCCGGATGTTCAGTTCCATCGGATCACCCAGCGGGGCAACCTTGCGCACCCGAATCTCCACACCTTTGGTAATGCCCATATCCATAATCCGGCGCTTCACCGGACCCTCGCCGTGCAGCCCGACCACTGCAACGGTCGAACCCACTTCTGCATCTCTCAACGTTTTCATACTTCTCCTCCTCAGATCATAATTCGATTGGCCATGGACCGGTCCAATGCCACTCTGCCGTCTTTTACCTGTAAGATGAAATTGCCGCCAATGCGGTTTACTACCGTAATCTCTCCGTTAACAAGAAACCCCAGCTCTACCAGATGCTGTCTCACCTCGTCCTTTCCGGTAATTCCCTGAATTGTAACCGTTTCTCCTCTTCTTGCCATCGTCAGGGGCATCATACGCTTTTCCCTCCTTATATACAAAAAACCTGGGCGGAAATTTTCCCGCCAATCGTTGTTAGTTTTGGCTAACCGTATATAGGTTAGCACTTGCTAACCATTTTGTCAAGAAGTACTTTCATAAATTTTTCCTTTTCTTTTCCAGAAAGGTACGTTATACTTAAATATAAGCGATAACAGACCCAAACGTGACGAATTAATGTAAGAAAGGATTTTACAAAGTGTTATGAAAATTCTGGAATCCGCAGAAAATTATTTAGAAACCATACTGATACTGCAAAACCGTATCGGAAATGTCCGCTCGATCGACATCGTATCGGAAATGGGTTTTTCAAAGCCAAGCGTCAGTGTTGCTATGAAAAATCTGCGTGAAAACGGCTATATTCATATGGACGAAAACGGCTTCATCACCCTGCTTGATTCCGGCAGGCAGATTGCTGAAAAAATATACGAGCGCCATACACTGCTCACCGAATGGCTCACAAATCTGGGTGTTTCCCCAAAAACTGCCGCGGAGGATGCCTGCCGCATTGAGCATGTCATCAGCGAAGAAAGCTTCCAGGCGATGAAAAAACATGTGCGGCAGGAGACAGACTGACCCTGCCACGCTATCCTATCTGGATATTCCGGAATCCTTCCCCGTGGACCTCATTAGATTCAATAATAATAATGAAGGCATGTGGATCCGCCTTTTTTACCGCCTGCCGGACGCTGTACATTTCTTTATTGCTGCATGCACACATCACAATCTGACGGCGGTCGCCCCGGTATCCGCCTGCCGCATTTATCTGCGTTGTCCCCCGCTGGCAGGTCTCGTCGATCACATCACAGATAAGCTGTCCGTGGTCTGTAACAATCATCGCCAGCTTTCCCGCATTTACGCCGTACATCAGCTTATCTACCACCGTAGAGAGCAGGAATGTTACAATGATACCATAAATAATGCCATCCATATCCTGCAGAATAATCCCGCCGATAAGTACAACAGTCAAATCCGAGAAAAAAATAATCTGTCCCACCGGTATATGCGGTTTCTTCTTTTTCACAGCCATAATAATAAAATCCATGCCGGCTGTGGAAGAACCTTTCATATAAATAACGGCAAAGCCCAGCCCGGCAATGACCCCTGTACAGAGCGCTGCCAGCAGCCTGCTGCCGGTATAAACCGGGAAAAGCGGAGCCACGTAATCAATCAGAACAGAAGAAATCACCATGCAGCGCATGGAACTGATAAAAAAACGTTTCCCCAGAAGACGGAAACACAGAATACTTACCGGTATATTCAGCAAAATAGTTGACAGACCGATCGGCACATTCCAGAGCTGATATAAAATAATGGAAATGCCTGAAAAACCGCTCATCGGAAATTCCGCTTGCGCCGCGAAATTATAAATCCCTGCTGCAACACAGATACTCCCGACAATTTCCCAGAAAATCTGCGTAAAAATTTCATGCTTCCTTTGTTCCATCGTGACAACACCCCTCTTTCTATATCTGCCGTTATGATAACATATTCCGCAATCTTTGTGAACCACTCTCCTTTTCTTTCCATTGACATCCAGGAAAACATTGTTTATAATAAGAACAGGAATTATTATTAATTTGGAGGAAATATGGCAAATATAAAGTACAGCCGCCAGAGGGAATCTATCAAGCATTTTCTCGCCGGGCGCAAAGATCACCCTACAGCAGATACTGTCTATCAGAATCTCCGGCAGATATATCCCAATATCAGCCTTGGCACCGTATACCGCAATCTTGGTCTGCTCTCCGATCTTGGAGAAATCAACCGCATCCATACCGGGGACGGGGCAGAGCGCTATGATTACAACACTCAGCCGCATAACCATTTTGTCTGCCGTTGCTGCCATAGCGTATCTGATCTGGAAATGGAAAATATCGACTATATCATGGAAACAGCCCGTGAAAAATTCCGCGGTCAAATTGAAGGATACACAACTACGTTTATCGGTATCTGCGAAAACTGCAGCAAACACTCTGATAGTTGAATTCATTGTCCCGGTTCCCGGGCGGCAGGTATCTGAAGCCTGGCCGAACAGTAATGGGCTTCTAAAAGAATAAAAAGAAAATATTTTGGACTGCTTGACAAGTTTAATATCTTATGCTATATTATAAGAACAGTAATCATTACTGATTTTAAAAATTTAAAATATAAAGGAGAATATTATCATGGCTAAATT
>DKTR01000126.1:27215-27420 GCA_002473385.1 Lachnospiraceae bacterium UBA7225 | reverse complement strand
ATGCGGTTATGTTTATGAAGGAGAGGCTGCTCCGGCTGAATGTCCGGTTTGCCACGCTCCGGCTGAGAAATTCACAAAGCAGGAAGGCGAGATGGCATGGGCTGCAGAGCACGTAGTAGGCGTTGCACAGGGCGCATCTGAAGATATCATGGCGGACCTGAGAGCAAACTTCGCAGGAGAGTGCTCCGAAGTTGGTATGTATCTT
>DKTR01000126.1:13021-26896 GCA_002473385.1 Lachnospiraceae bacterium UBA7225 | reverse complement strand
GGTATGTATCTTGCAATGGCAAGAGTTGCTCACAGAGAGGGTTATCCGGAAATCGGTCTCTATTGGGAGAAAGCTGCTTACGAAGAAGCAGAGCATGCTGCAAAATTTGCAGAGCTTCTCGGTGAAGTTGTAACAGACAGCACAAAGAAAAATCTCGAGATGAGAGTAGAAGCAGAAAACGGCGCAACCGCTGGTAAATTTGATCTTGCAAAACGTGCAAAAGCGGCAAACCTCGACGCCATCCATGACACCGTTCATGAAATGGCACGCGATGAGGCTCGTCACGGCAAAGCATTTGAGGGACTTCTCAAGAGATACTTTGGCTAAGCTACAAGCCATGCAAAATTGTAAAAATAACGCCTGGAGAGCTTGCTCTCTTAGGCGTTTATTTTTACGATTTTATACGGCGGCAGCCGTCCACTGAGATGAAGCGTCAGCGAAATCGAAGTGGCTGTATGGCGTTGCCCTGGCGACAGTCCTCCATCGAGATGAAGCGGCGCTGGATGTCCTGCGGACATCCGCTTAGCGCGGACCGAAGTGAAACGTAAACGCGGATTCGAGATCAAACCCCGGCGCAGCCTGCCGTCTCTGCTCTTGACGCTCCCAGGCTTTTACGATATTATAGTTTTGTCTAAAAAATGAAGGAGCATCTCATGAAAAAACTACTTTTGATCGCCACTGGCGGAACCATTGCCTCAAAATATACCGAAAACGGTCTGTCTCCCCAGATTTCTGCGAAAGAGCTGCTGTCCTTTGTTCCGTCCGTGTCAGAGTTTTGCGAAATTGACGCGATACAGCCATTCAGCCTCGACAGCACAAATATCTGCGCCGCCCAATGGCTGAAGCTTGCCGCTCTGATTGAAGAAAATTACGAAGCCTACGATGGCTTTGTCATCTGCCATGGCACAGATACCATGGCATACACGGCTGCGGCGCTCTCCTATCTGATTCAGAATAATTTAAAGCCGGTTGTTATTACCGGCTCACAGAAACCCATTGATCTTGCCATCACAGATGCGCGTGCGAATCTGACAGACAGCCTGCGTTTTGCTGCAGACGATCGCGCTCACGGCGTAAATATCGTATTTGGCGGAAATGTAATTGCCGGTACGCGCGCAAAAAAAGAGCGCTCCAAAAGCTATAACGCATTTTCCAGCATCAACTATCCTCCTATCGCCGTTATACAAGAAAACCGTATTATCTTTTATATCGACGACAAGGACCGTATTGCCGGAAAACCCATTTTCTTCCGCGCTCTAAATGACAACGTATTTCTCCTGAAGCTGATTCCCGGCTGCAGCGGGCAGGTTCTGGAAACCCTGTTCGACCGGTTTGATGCCGTGATCATCGAATCCTTCGGTGTCGGCGGTCTGCCGGATTATGGAAACAACAGTTTCTATCACGCCATCCGCCGTCTGATTTCTGCTGGAAAAATTGTTGTAATGGCAACCCAGGTCACACATGAGGGAAGCGATATGTCTGTATATCAGGTTGGCAAAACAATGAAAGACCAATTTTCCCTGCCTGAATCCTACGATATGACACTGGAAGCCACTGTTGCCAAAACCATGTGGGCGCTCGCCCAGAGTACCGATGCTGAAGCATTCAAGGAGCTATTTTACCAGACAGTCAGTCACGACTTATTATTTCATTAAACGGCAGGCTGCCGTCCACTGCGTTCTGATGCGCTGTCTGATATAAACCATACCACGGCTTACAGCACGCGGCTCATTTCGTGCCACTGCTCCCCGCCCCAGGCAGAATTTGAAATTCCCTTGTCAAGAAATCCCATTTTCTCATACATCCGGACCTTATCCGGCAGGCATGTCAGTATCAGCATATGCCTGCCGTTTTTCTGCTCCCGGCTGGCATATTCGCGCATAATCTCGCGCGCAAGCCCCTGTCCGCGATATTCCGGACGCACATCCAGTCCCAGCAGCATAACTACGCCTCCATCCGGATTGTAAAGCTCCGCGTCTGTAAAAAATTCATCCCGGAAAATCTCCTCATTCGTAGAAATACCATTCAGAAATCCGGCAATTTTCCCATTCTCTTTATCCACCGCTACCAGAAACAGATCCGGCGCCTTTGCAACACGCTCTACTATTCTTTCCCGCGAACAGGCCTCATTCGGCGGAAAGCAGATGTATTCAATCTCCGATGCCTCTTCTGCTTCTTCCTGCCGGATACTGCGGAAATCAAATTTCTCCTGCAGCTCTCTGTTTTCCTCTTCAAACATTTTCTTATCTGTCATATTTTCCTTTCCTCCATTCCTACTCTCAGAAACATCAGCCGTTTTTTTCACGGTCATGTCCCCGCAATATCGCTATTGTATCTAATTCAGGTGCAAAGGTCAAGGCAGATAAAAGTTTGCTTTACTCAGTCTTTGCCAGCAGTCCGGCCTTCGCCAGCGCCGGACGCAGCACATTATAAACGACCGCAACCAGAATTACGGATACCACCGCATTCACAAAGGTTGTCATTGTGCTCCATTTTGCCAGCACAGATGCCATCTCCTGCGGCTGCCCCAGAACGATCTGCTTGTAAAAATAGCCTACCAGCGGATCAAAAATCACGTTAAAGCCAAGACCGCAGATGGACGCGATCACACTCCACTTAAAAATATATTTCTGATCTGTGCTCTGTCCGATTTTGGCAATCCTGTGCGCAACCAGACCCGTAATCAGACCAATGCAGAACTTCAGCACAAAGGTTTTCGGGGCACTGACAATATAAACCGGATCGATAATATCCGCAATCGTCATGCCAACTGCACCCGCCAGACCGCCGTAACCGCCGCCAAGCAGCAGCGCCGCCAGTACACAGAACGCATTTCCAATATGCAGAGAGGTTGCATCACCGCCCGGCATCGGAATCTTAATCTGCAAAAAGGTAAAAGCCACAAAGCACAGCGCTGCCAGAAGTGCCGTCTGCGCCCATTTTAAAACTGTCTCATTTCTGTTTTCCATATTCCTCGCTCCTTCATCTCTGTTTGCCGGAAAGCTTTTCCATTGCTTATGATCATGGAGCTATCTTATCACGCGTCCGGATATATGAAAATGTCCAGTTTTGAACTTTTTAACCAGTCCAGTTTATATTTATTTGCGAATCTCCAGCAGCTTTGCCTTCAGCTCGTTCTCCATCCGCAGCATCTCTGCTTCCGCTGCCCGGCGTTTCTGACGTCCATCCGCCTGAATCTGCAGTACCTCATCAAACGTCTGCACAAGCTGTGCATTGGTCTGCGTGAGTATCTCAATATCCACAATTCCGCGCTCCGCTTCCCGCGCCGTTGCCACTGTCGCCGTGTGTAATGCCTCCGCGTTCCGCTTCAGCAGCTCGTTTGTCATCTCCGAAACTGCGTTCTGCGCCTTTGCCGCCTCTGAAGCATGCTCCAGTCCGAGTGCGATCACCATCTGGTTTTTCCACAGCGGAATCGTATTCACCAGAGTGGACTGGATCTTCTCAATCATCATAGTGTTATTATTCTGGATCAGTCTGAGCTGCGGAGCTGTCTGCAATGATACCATACGGCTCAATTCCAGATCATGCAGCTTTTTCTCAAAGCGGTCGCAATAAGATGCCAGATCCTTAGCAGCCTGTGCGTCCTCCGGCAGATTGCTCTGCTTCGCCTTTTCTGTCAGTGCCGCCAGCTCCGTGCTGCGCACCTGCTCCAGCTTCTTTTTGCCGGCAGCAATATACATAGACAGTTCCCGGAAATAAGTTGTGTTTAGCTGATACATCTGCTCAAGCGTTGCTGTATCCTTCAGCAGGCGTACCTGATGCTCCTCCAGCGCGTCACAGATCTTGTCCACGTTGACCTCCGTCTTGTCAAACTTCGCCTTCATGGTCTCGACCTTATTTTCGCTTTTTTTCAGGAAGCCAAAGAATCCCTTCGGCTGCTCCGTGGCATTGAAGTTTTTCAGCTCTGTCACCACGCTTGCCAGCATATCGCCAACCTGTCCAAGATCCTGCGTTTTCACATTTTCCAGCGCTTTCTCGGAAAAATCGGCAAGCTTCTGCTGTGCCGCCGCGCCATATTGCAGGATCACATTGCTGTCCTGTATATTAATTTTTTCCGCAAACGCAGCGATCTGCTTTTTCTCTTCCTCACTGAACATACTCTCATCAATGGCATTCTCATCTGCCTTTTTCGGGGCAGTTTCCGCCGGCATCTGCTGTTTTTCCTGCATCTGCAGCACGGGTGCCGCTGCCGCTGTCCTTACTTCCTCCGTCACGGTCCGCGCTGTCTCACTTACAGCATCTGCTGTCTTTGCTGCTTCCGCAAATGGATCCAGTGTGAGTGTCGGCACCTCTCCTGCCAGTTTTGCAAATTCGTCATTCATATTTTCTGTCCTCCTTCATATCGTAACTGATTTTCTCTTTCCTGTTAAAGCTTCTCCCCTGTCAGCCCTTCCTGCGCCAGCAGAGTATTCAGAACCGAAATATCCGACTGGATATCCATTGATGCATCCTGGTAGAGATTGTCAAACAGCCGGGCAAATGCCTGGTTGAGTGTGTCCAGCGTATCCTCAATCTCTTTTTTCGACTTGAAAATATTCGGTCCCTGTACCGGCTGGTCATTCAGCTTCTGATACGACTCCAGCAGCTTGATTGTCGTCGGGAGATAATATTTCATCAGCTTTTTCGTTTCCGGCGCACTTTCCGGATGCTGCTCCACATACTGAAAAATCTTTGTAATCACTGTCTCCAGCCCGTCCAGCTTCTGCGACACAGTTTCGTCCCGGATTGCTTCATTAATTTCATGAATCCGGTTGATATAATGCTGCCCTTCCGAAATCGTCTTCTTCACATCGTCCGAGAGCGTCTCGTTACTCTTGTATGCCTCTTTAACCTTTGCCTGCGCGATCGTCTCTGCCCTGCGCTGTTCCATCCGTTTCTGCGTATCCAGATACGCCTCATACCCCTGATCCGTCACAAAAAGATTTTTCCCGCCCAGATCCAGATGCCCCTGACGGAACATTCCGTCCGCAATCATTTTACGGACATCTTTTTGCACTGTACTTTCATTCTTTCCCGCGTCTGCCGCCAGTTCACTGATACTGATACAGGTGCGTGTACCAAGTGCCCGCACATAATTTTTAAAGCGGCGGATCTTTCCCAGCATTGAAGTGCCCTTCCATACCCCCACAATGCTTAAAAGAAGGAATGGGAGCTGCACTCCCAGCGCAACACTCACGTTAATACCCAGCGTCAGCGAAACAATCCATGGAATAAGCATCCCGATTCCAAAGCCAAAACAGCCGATTCCGCCCAAAATACTGAGTGTATAGCCTGCCGCCCGCGTAGCGCCTCCTTTTGAATATAACTCATTGTCCGGCAGATCTCCGGTCCGTATATACGTTACTGCTTTTTTCTCATACTGCCTGCTGCTTCGCCACGGATTCTGCGGGCTGTATTTCGTCCTCCCCGCTACCTTATCCGCTGCGCGGTTGAGCGAATCCCCAAAACTGCTCATGCTGCGGCTGATGCTGTCCGCCGCGCTGCTCATACCTCTGCCAAAGCCTTCAGCCGCCTGGTTCATTCCTTTGCTGAAGCTCTCTGCCGCACTATTCATACCGCGATTGATTCCGTCTGCCGCGCCGCTCATTCCACGGCTGACGCCATCTGCCGCTCCATTCATCCCCTCTGCAACACCCTCTGCCGCACTGCTGACTGCTGAAGTTACCGCTTTCTGTATCGTCTGGCTCAGTTTACTATAATCACCGGTGTCGATCGCCTGCTGCACCATCTCGCTGATGTTATTTCCGATATTCGACCAGTCCTGATTCCCCATGCCTGCCTTCTCCTTCACAAATTCTTATATGTTCCCATCATACCGCAAAAATGAAAACTTGTACATAAGGAAACTGTATTAAATTTTATTCTACCCCTTGCAATCTCTTTTTTTACGTGTTATTATCTCATTATCTTATCATATAGTTTTAAAAACTACATATGCTAGTATTAAATATAGGAGGTATTATTATGACAAATCAGACCCAGCACACACATCATTTGAAAGATCCCGGAAGCGCCATTACGCATTTTATCGGCATGCTAATGGCAATTTTTGCAGCAACTCCGCTGCTTATCCGTGCCTGCAGCCATCGTGAACCAGTTTATGTAATCTCTATGGCTGTTTTTATTATGAGCATGATTTTACTCTATGCCGCCAGTACTATTTATCACTCCTTTGATATTTCAGAGCGCACGAACCGTATCCTGCGCAAAATCGATCACATGATGATTTTTGTACTGATCGCCGGAAGCTATACCCCGGTGTGTCTGCTTGTGCTTAAAGGAAAAACCGGCACAATGCTCTGCGCACTTGTCTGGGGAATTGCCCTGGCCGGTATCCTCATCAAAGCATTTTGGATTACCTGCCCGAAATGGTTTTCCTCGCTGCTTTACATCGGTATGGGATGGCTGTGCGTTCTTACCTTCACGCAGCTCATCAATTCTCTTTCCCCGGCTGCATTTGGATGGCTGCTTGCAGGCGGCATCATCTACACCATCGGCGGTATTATTTACGCGCTGAAGCTTCCGCTGTTCAACGCACGCCACAAAAATTTCGGCTCCCATGAAATTTTTCATTTATTTGTCATGGGCGGAAGTGCGTGCCACTTTATTGTAATGTACTTTTTCCTGGCATCGCCTGCATTTTAAACTTGCGCTGCCTTAAATTCATAGTTGCACAAAAAGCAAAAACCGGCGTATACTACTAGTATGAATTCCAGCCGGTTTTTTCTTACCTTCTTTTCCGGGAGCGATCCCCTCGAAAAATACCGCACATCCGGCTGTTTTCATACGGAAGGGCGCTGCAGCATCACTTGCAGATGCCCTTGCATACATACCACGGAGCCGGAATAACATTATGAACTATACATACATTATCAAATGCAGCGACAACACCCTTTACACAGGCTGGACCAACGATCTGGACAAGCGTCTTCTTGCCCACAACCAGGGAAGGGGCGCTAAATATACCAGAAGCCGTACCCCTGTGACGCTTGTTTACTTTGAAGAATTTCAGGATAAGCAGGCGGCAATGCGGCGTGAATATGAGATCAAGCAGCTTTCCCGGAGTGAAAAGGAAGCGTTAATCGCATCAAAAGAAATAATAAAAGGGCGTGCCTGAAAGCAGCGCCCCATCTTTTTGCATATACAATCTATCTCAGATACTCCTCAAATTTTTCCTCGATGGCATTTTCAAAAACTATACCGAGGATGCCCGGACCGGTATGCGCTCCGATAGCACAGCCGACCTGTGTTTTTAAGATTTCTTTTACATGGAATTCTTCCCGCAGCGCGCGCTCTGCCTCCCCGCAGATGGATTCATCCGCACCATAACAGATCCCCACGGTCTGGCGCGAAAGCTCTGCGCCTTTTTCCTCTACCAGCTCCAGGCAGCGCTTCACCGCCCTCTTCATTCCGCGTACCTTTTCAGTTGCAACCAGCGCGCCCTTCTCATCCACAATAATGATCGGTTTGATATCCAGCACGCTTCCAATGGCTGCGGAGGAACGGCTCAGTCTGCCGCCGCGCGCCAGATACTCCAGCGTTGTCACCGTAACGACATGCTCCATATGTCCGCAGAAAAACTCTGCCGCCTCGGTCAGGAGCTCCTTTGGTGCACCATTCTTTTGCATTTTTAGGAGCTTATATACCACAAGCCCGAATCCAATAGACGCGCATTTGGAATCAATGATCGTTATTTTAAAGTCCGGGTACTTTTCCAGAATTTCATCCTTTGCCAGATTCGCCGCCTGATAGGTTCCCGCAATTCCCGTGGAAAAGCAGATATACAGCACCTCATCACCTCTTTTTGCATATGGCTCAAAATGCTGTTCAAACATATACTGACTGATATGGTAGGTCTTTATCTCTGATTTATTTGCCTTCTGAATCTGGTAGAATTCATCCGGAAAAATCGTATCTCCGTCAAAATAATCCTTTTCATCTATCGTAACCGGAGTCGGAATCACATGCAATCCATATTCTGCAATCACAGACTTTGGAATGTCTGATGCCGAATCCGTAATTATACAAAATGCCATACCTTATCCTTCCCGCCTGCCATCGCAGGCAACATCACCGCGTGCTGTTACAATACGGTACCCGGCAGACGCAACGCGCTTCTCCAGGCATCCGCGGCACTCGGCAGCCTCTTCTCCCGTGCAGATTTTGTTGTCATATAATTCATACAGCCTGCGCACCTTCACCGGTGACAGATTGGGCATCAGAACGTTTGCCCCTGCCTTCAGCCCCAGTTCACGCCCCTGCGGGTGGATCGTGCCAAGTGCTGTGGTGGAAGGAATCAGCGCATAAGGAAACATCAGCCGCAAAATCGCCACCATCCTTAGGCTTAACGCAAGTGTCCCGCCCGCGTGTTCCCGAAACGGTGTCTGATGATGCGGAATAAATGGACCGATACCGATCATCGCCGGCATCAGCTCCTGCAGAAAACGCAGATCTGCAATCAGATTTTCCGTGGTCTGGTATGGGGAACCCACCATAAACCCGGAACCGACCTGATAGCCGATTTTTTTCAGATCCCACAGGCATTGTTTCCGCACAGACAGCTTCTGTCCGGGCGGATGCAGCTTCTGGTAATGTGCCTCATCCGCTGTCTCATGCCGTAAAAGATAGCGGTCTGCTCCCGCCTTAAAAAAAGCAAGATAGCTCTCATACGGCTTTTCCCCAAGTGACAGTGTAATCGCGCAATCGGGATACTGCATGCGAATAGCGCTCACTATTTCACAGATCCTGCCATCCGTGTAATAACCGTCCTCCCCGCCCTGCAGCACAAATGTACGAAATCCCAGTGTATATCCTTCACGGCAGCACTCCAGAATGTCCTCCCGTTCCAGCCGGTAGCGGATTGCCTGCGCATTGCTTCTGCGGATCCCGCAGTAATAGCAATCATTTTTACAATAGTTTGTCAGCTCAATCAAGCCGCGGATATACACATCCGTGCCGTAATACTGCCGCCGCACCTCATCTGCATGATAAAACAGCTCCCTGTCATAATCCGCACACTCTATCAATTCCTTCAGCGCCGTCTCCGGCAGGTTACGGTCACGGCGCAGCTTTTCTACGATAGTCGGCACCGTTTACTCCCTTACCAGAACCTTCAATACTTCTGCAATATACATAGTATGATAATCCTTTTCCGGATACCATTTACCGTCAATCTCCGCTTCCATAAAATTTTCCGGTTTTATCTCATCATGATACATTTTTTTGCAGACCATAATCATGTCCGCCTCCGCAAATGCCGGTACACCATCTACAAAATACGGTGTCAGATGCGCCTGGCTGATCTTATCTGTCTCTTTGCCGGAAACCGTTCCGCAGAGACTCAGTGCCTTGCGGTATTTCTCATCGTAAAAAGAAATAGTAAATGCATCCTCGCGATCCACAAATTCCTTTGTGTAGCGCTGCGGACGGATATATGCTGTCACCGCGTTCTTTCCCCACATCACACCGACACCGCCCCAGCTCGCCGTCATGGTATTACACTTTTCTTCATTTCCCGCCGTAATCAGCATCCATTCTTTGCCGATTTTCGTAAACGGATTGAAAGAAAGCTCCTCTATCTTCACTTCTTTAAATGCCATTTATTTTTCCTCCTTACTGCAATCTTTATTTCATTTAACACCTCATATTATACGAAATCCTTTAAAGGAAATCAACCACAATAAATTACAGAAAAATATAACGGTATAGTCTCAGAAAACCATACCGTTGCATAATTGATCAAGCGCTTCCCGAAATTCTCCTGCAGACGCAAAGCGCTTTCCAGGATCAGCGGAAATTGCACGCTGTGCAATGCGTCCAAGCATCTCTGCCTGTTTCCGCGATTTTTCATCCACCGTAACGCCCAGACCAGACATTTCCTGTGCGGATCTGTCTGCCAGCGCTGCAGTTCTGGGCGGTCCGATTTCTGCTCCTTTCAGCCGCTTTACCATTGCCTCATCACGCATTGCGGGAGTGAACGGTTCCGGATACTGTGGGAGAAATGGTATCCGGTTGTCATTCAGCAAACGGTAGAGGATCATGCCAAGGGCATAGCGATCGCCCGCCGCTGTAAATTCTGCACCACTGTATATTTCCGGCGACATATGCGTAAGCGTCCCTGCACGCCCTTTGCCCTGCGTTGGCCGTGCAAGATAATGCGCAATTCCGAAATCTCCCAGCTTATAGCGATGCTCTGATTTGCTGTAAAATAAATTATCCGGCTTAATATCCCGATGGACAACCCCTGCCTGTTCGCATTTTTCCAGAGCCTTGCAGATATCAGTTCCAAGCTTTAGCACATCCGGCACAGTAAGCGTTCCCACCGTCACCATCTCTTTAAACGACTGAAGCTCCTCCATGCGGATGAATATAACCCAGCCAAATTCATTTTCCTGTTCAAGTTTCTGAAGCTGTGCTTCTTCAAAACGGACAATATAGGGGCATTCTGAAAGCTCCTGCATCAGACGCGCCTCTGTAAGCGTTGCCTTTGCTGTTTCCTCAAAATAGCGCTTCGCGCCTTCCATATCCAGCCCCTCCGCCCTTGCACCCGCCAGTGTGTCTTTGGAGCGCGGAATAATAATTTCCTTTACCGCTGCATGCTTTATTCCATCTGTCACTCTCCACACCTTTCCGAAGGAACCCTCTCCCAGAAATTCTTCTACCTGCCAGCTTCCCCAAAGCGGCTCAAATCTTTTGACCGCACTATCCATGTCTTTCCCCCGCTATCTATTGAGCCAGTTGCTGGACAGCACTGATATTACGCAAAAGCTTCAGCTCCTCTTCCGGAGTAAGCTGCAGCCTGCCGCGTACATATTGCTCATATTTGAATTTTGCATTTGCAAGAAACTGTACCTTCATCATCCGGCAATGATCATCGTTAATATGGTATACATTTTTGTATGCACCAAAATTAATCCCGTAGCAAGTCGGGCATACCCCGACCACAGGACATTCCCGGCATTTTTCGTCAAGTTTGTCCAGTGTAAGCGGGCAGCTGAAATCCAGCTTTTTCGCTTCCTCAGCAAGCTCTTTTCCGAGGCACAGCGGAGCAAAGGCATGACAAGGATAAGCCTGCCCATCTACATCGTAAGATTTCATATAGGGCCCAACCCCACAGAAGCGCTTCGGCTGCCTGCTGCCCGGTGTCATGTCCATAATTGCCAGATTCATTATTGTTGCCGGCTTTATTTCCGGATTCGCGAGATAGTATTCCATCAATAGCTGAAGCTGTCCGCTCAATATCTCCGGGGCATTATCTGTCCATGGAATTCCATATCCCAAATTTGCGGACACCTCAAATCCGCCCTCATGCAGGCTGATGATTCCATGTGCCAGCTTCGGCAATGTTGTCTCTGTCACCGTCATTTTTGCAAACGGGTATTCCTTCCTGAAAAAGTCTATATCCATCTTATCGTATGAATTAGAACGGTTCTGATTATGCATATCCCGGTCGCCATCCAGGCTAAGATATACCTCCATACTGGAGGCATTGTCGCGCAGCCATTGCTGCACTTCCCCATGTACAAGCGTTCCGTTGGTGGTGGAAAATCCAAACCAGCCCTTTTTCCATTTCCGGCTCTGCATATATTGGTGAACTTTTTTTATCAGATCAAACTGCAGAAACGGCTCGCCGCCAAAATAATACAGGCAGACAAATTGAGAGCCATCATCCGCATTCATCTCCATGTCCACAATGTGTTTTGCCGTCTCCCATGACATTTTCTGTACCTCTTTATTGTGTTCATAACAATAGGTACAGGAAAGGTTGCAGTGATTTGTCAGTGTGAGGATTACGATTTTTGTTCCTGGTTTATTCATAAACTGATCTAAATTTTTTCTCATGTATTGATTGCTCCTTTTCATGGACTGCCATGTCTGTCCTGCAGACACACTATCATTAAAAGTTTATGCGGCAGCAGCCGGATACAAAGGTTGTTTGTTTCTGCCCTCATATCCGGCTGCTTTATACCGCGTACCGGGATCACCTGCTAATCCCAGGCCTGGCAATAACCAGAAGCGCATCCGGCAAAATTCAGCTCCCCTGAATGTGCTTCGTTTACTTTAACGCCGCTTTCAGCCAGCTCCGCCATTCTCTGTGCGATACTGCTCAGTGCGTTCTGTGATAAAGAAAGATTATTTTTAATGGTTACACTCATATTGTCCTCCTTTCCGGGCTGTATGTGTATGTTACAGCTCCTGTATTCTATAAATATCCTCCTAAGGAGGTATTTACCGCAGACCATAGTATAAATTTATAGAGAATACCCCGTCCGTATCCAGACAGAACGCCACAATTTCTACTTTGTACTCCGGATACTTTTCATTCCACGCAATGACTTCCTGAATGTCCCGGGAGAACTGTATATCCGTGTAATCCAGCAGCTTCCGATACAGTTCTGCCGGGCGCTTTACATATAGTTTGTATTTGCGATACCCATCTGTGCCCACATCCATACCTGCAGTCAGAAGATGTCCACCGCAGCATTGGAGAATTACCTCCGAAATTTCTGCAACTCTACGATATTCAGCAATTCCTGTGTTCCGCAGATACTCCAGATAGTATGCATCCCGGTATTCCGAATTTTTTCCGGGATAATTATGGTTCTGACACCATCGGGTAAAAAAATGAAATTTTAAAAGTTGTTTTCTGTCACCATGTTCTATAGAACCAAGATGATACAGCGATGCCAGACTGCACCCTGGTTCATCCGTGACACACATTCCTGCCAGGCATCTTACCGTTTGTTCGCATTCTGCAAATAACTCATTTTCCCTGCGCAGCATAGTAAACAAATTTTCCATACCCGCATCGGTTCTGTTTTTCAAGGCAAGATCAATGCGCATATCCTCTTTATGAAACGTATCTTTTACTTCTGACAGATACCGGAGCATATCGTGCTGCTGCAGATATCGGGCGAGCGGATGTGTACTGCAAGAGCTGTGTTTCTGCGCATAATATATTTTGAACGCAACACTGTCCTTTGAACGGTCATACAGGTTAATGCCAAAAAAATCTATTTCACTGGCATTCAACGGTCTGTCCAATGTCTGTAAGAATGATTGATACTGCTCTTCTATATGCATTTTCTGCTCCTTTCTGCCTATGAAATGTCACCGCCACCGAAATCTCCGCCGCCACCAAAATCTCCCCCACCGCCGAAATCTGTGCTACCGCCAAGATCACCGCCGCTAAAGTCTTCGCCATCCGAACCGCTTCCGAAATCGTCTCCGACATCAGAGCCTGCATTATCGAAATCTGAATTATCGCCCGCGTCGCCGAAGTCATCTCCAGCATCGCCGAAGTCGCTGGTATCGCCCGAGTCTCCGGCATCTCCCATATCGTCGCCTGCATCCGATTCCTCTCCGTCGCCAAATTCTTCGTTGCTGTCAAATTCCTCACCTGCATCTCCATCTGTGTCGTCTCCGCCGTCAAATTCTTCATTGATGTCGAAACCCTCTCCGGCATCGCCCGCGTCTACATCGCTTTCCGCGTCTCCTCCATCTGTGTCGTCTCCGTCACCAAATTCTTCATTGATGTCGAAACCCTCTCCGGCATCGCCCGCGTCTGTACAATCCGATTCATCACTCTCCGCTGAGTCGTCACTCGCTTCCGCATCATCGGCTTCTTCTGAAGCATCGCTTTCTTCCGATTCATCAGATTCTTCTGAAGCATCGTCTTCTTCCGTATTGTCTTCTTCCGCATCATCTAATTCTTCCGAACCGTTGCCTTCTTCCACATCCTCGGAGTCTTCTCCACTATCCTCTTCTTCGACATCCTCCAATTCCTCGGTATCATCACTTTCTTCCGGCTCTTCTGCTTCTTCCGCTTCGTCTGCTTCTTCCGGCTCTTCTGCT
>DKTR01000126.1:0-12732 GCA_002473385.1 Lachnospiraceae bacterium UBA7225 | reverse complement strand
TTCTTCCGGCTCTTCTGCTTCTTCTGACTCTTCGCCTTCTTCCGGTTCTTCTGACTCTTCGCCTTCTTCCGGTTCTTCCGCTTCTTCTGCTTCTTCCGCTTCGTCTGCTTCTTCGCTTTCTTCCGCTTCGTCTGTATCTTCTGCTTCTTCTACATCTTCGCCTTCTTCCGGTTCTTCTGTATCTTCTGCTTCTTCTACATCTTCGCCTTCTTCCGGTTCTTCTGCTGAATCGTCTGCTTCTTCTGGCTCTTCTATTTCTTCTGCTTCATCTACATCTTCGCTTTCTTCCGGCTCTTCTGCTTCTTCTGCTTCTTCCGCTTCTTCTGCTTCTTCGCCTTCTTCCGCTTCATCCGACTCTTCCGGCTCTTCCGCTTCTTCCGCTTCTTCGCTTTCTTCCGTTTCTTCCGTTTCTTCTGCTTCTTCCGGCTCTTCTGCTTCTTCTGCTTCTTCTGACTCTTCGCCTTCGTCCGCTTCTTCTGCTTCTTCGCCTTCTTCCGCTTCATCCGGCTCTTCCGCTTCTTCCGGCTCTTCCGGTTCTTCTGCTTCGTCTGGCTCTTCCGCTTCGTCTGACTCTTCGCTTTCGTCCGGCTCTTCTATTTCTTCTGCTTCTTCGCCTTCTTCTACTTCTCCCGGCTCTTCCGCTTCTTCTGCTTCTTCGCTTTCTTCCGGTTCTTCTGCTTCTTCCGCTTCATCTGGCTCGTCCGCTTCTTCTACATCTTCGCCATCTTCTGAGTTTTCTCCATTCTCCGGCTCTTCTGATTTATCGCCATGCTCTGCTTCGTCGTCCCCTTCTTTTCTTACCGGTTCTGATGCCTTATCTAATTCATCCGGATCGTCCTGATCTTGCGGATCACGCTCGTCATCCGTGCTATCTTCTCCATCTGCCCGTTCGGTTTTTTCGGTATCCTCACCATCCACAGGCAGCTCCGGCTCTTTCTCTGTATCCGGCTCATCGGGCTGCATGGTTTCCTTCTGTGTCTGCTCAGGCTGGGTCTCACCAGACTCTGTTTTCTCCGCATCAGGTTTATACTGATATGCCACCAGACATACCTTACTGCTCCCGTCCACCACCTGCAATTTGTCTCTCAGCTGGTCAAAATCAACAGTCCCGTCCTCTCTTCTGCAGGAATCCACTGTCTGTTCATCAGTAAAATAAGAACTTGGTGTATTTCCGTCCACGCTTAGTTGATAAAAGACAGCCTCTTTTTGCATTCCTACCGGATTGCTCCAGCTGTCCGGATGGTATACCCCATCAGAATCCTCCTGATTACTGAGAGGATTATGATAATCCCGTTCCTTAATATCCTCCACGCTCTGCGTGCTGCTGACTTCGTTCAGCCCACGCTCATCAATCGTATTATCATCAAGCTGCTGCACTTCCTCCGCAGACAGCGAATCTTCATCTTTTTCAGCAGATATCTGTTCTTCCGGATTCTCTGCTGTATTTTCCTCTAACTGTTCCAGTTCCTGCTTTTCTTCCTCCGAAAGCGGGCGTTCATCCACATGTACTTTATAATCTCCGTTATCTGTCACCGTCACCTTATCCGGCGGTGTATCCGGTCTGTCTGTACGTTCCTCCGTTTTTTCGTATTCTCTTCCAATTTCCTGCAGCCGTCCATCCTGCTTCATCGCATTGGCATCCGGAATAAAGCACTGATGTCCTCCGCCATTCCCGAAATCTGAATTACCGTCGGCTGTCCCTTCAAACATATAGTCGCCATCACGCGATGGTTCTGCCCCTTTTGAATCGCCTGTGTCCTCTTGCCCACCGTCGGGCTCCGGTCCCGCACCAGGCTGTTCTCCGGCATCCTGCAATGCCTCCGCATCCTCTTTCTCCTGGTCGTGTTTCTCCTCCTGTATATCCACAAGATCCTCCCAGCCCGGAAGTTCAGCCCCGTAATCCTTTATAATATCTTCCACAGCCGAATTTCCCAGATTCTCCTCATGCTGTATATAACTGGAATCCGGAGTTTCTTTCGCATCCTTCATAGCATCTACACGGAGATCTGCAATATTCTGACTGCTGTCATTAAACAAATCTATTACATTCATCGCCAGAATGATTCCTGCCGAATGATTCATTATAAAATCCTTAACCGACATTCGTTTTTACCCTTCTGCCACAAGAAGAACCACACACTCACAAAACAGTATTTCTGCCATCTGCCTTACCGCCTCTTCCGATATCCCTGTATGCTGTTTCTCCAATGTTTCCGCTATTTCTGCAAAAGTATGAATTCCATCACAATAACACCATAAAAGGTATGCATCCCACGGCACATGTACCGGACGGTTCCAGTGAATAATACAGTCGCCGGAGGTTTCCCGGTACCCCTGTCCCATCCCCTGCCGCTGTGGGATATAGTGCATAATCTCCGCAAATGAAACTACCAATCCTGCAGAACATAATTCACGGATACAGTTTTCTGCTTTATCGTATTCTGCAATTGCCCGGATCTCCTCCTGCTCCAGAACCTGCGTTTTTCTTTTCCCGCTCAGAAATGAAATCCAGATCCGGTATGAAATACGGTCTATCCCAAACAATAGCCCATTTGCCATCACATAATAGTTTTTGTCCGCCGTCAGCGGTCCAACCGGAATCCCCACCGCAACATATTTTTCCATATAACGCTTTTCCTCTTTTATACCAAAGGACGCTGCCACTCTTAGATCCCATAAGTGTCAGCGTCCCCGTATGTCTTTCTATACAAATGCAAAGACTATGCCCAAAATAAACTTAAAGATTGCCCAGCCGGCACGCCACCAGATAGAAATTACAATATTAATGTAGCGAAATACCTCGTAGAGTCCGCAAAGATGTTTTTTATAGTAAAAACGTCCATACATCCAGGTCGGCACATAGCTGAAATATCCAAGAACGATGCCGCATGCTATCGCAATCACACCAAAAAACGGAGAAACAGAAAAGCCCATGATCGCATAGCAGAGACAGCACAGGAGGCCAATCCAGCTATCTGGAATAAATTTGCCCTTTTTCATATCCTTAATGGTTTTCAGATACTCTGCGTTATCAGAACTTGGACAAATAGAAGCCGCTTTTTCAATCAGAGCAGAAAAATTCTTGAAATCTGCCTCAGAATCTACATAGCAGTCACCGCCCACCTCTACCAGATACCGGTCTGCACTCTGCACATACGCATTAGCAACACGCGTGCGGAAATTATTATCAGAACCATTTTTTGCAAGATAATCCTGGATTTTCTGATCTGCAAGTACTGTATTTCCTGTATCGATCTGATATTCTATATCCAGCGCTACTACCTCACCATTGTCACCATAGCCTTCCTGGATCAGTTTATCAAGATACTGTCTTGCTTCTTTTTCACGCCCTGCCAGAACCCTCAGCAGAATGCTTGCGATAAATACAAGCGCATCCGGATCATCCGGAAAGGCCGCTTTCAGATCCATCAGTGTCTGATATGCTTTATTCTCATTTCCTTTTTCTGCATAACACAGGGTAAGATAGCGGTAAACATCTACATCTGCACTTCCATTAGAAATCAGACGGTTTGCAGCCGATATTGCCTGGTTATATTTTCCATTTTCATAAAATTCCTCCAACGCATCGAGCAAGGCCGCATCATCCATTGTGCTCGTTGATGGAGTATAGTCCGTTTGCGCAGCCGGAGCAGACTGATTCTTTCCGCCCTTCTTGTCTAACTGCTTGTCATACTTCGCCTTCTTGTCTTCATTCAGCAGCGTCTCCGTTGCCTCACGTACCAGATCGACCATTTTTTCAGCTTTCTGCCTTTTATCTGTCGATGTGGCGGTACTTGCCCGGCTGGTCCATTTTTTGCGCAACGCTTTCAGCTCTGTCTCTAACTGAGAAATGCTGGCTGCACGGTCCAGACCGAGTTCCACATAGTAATTGGTCATACATTTATCCTCCTCATGTATAATTTATTGATGTCGGGGTCAAAAGCCCCCGACTATGATGCCTGCGGATTGCTCCGTGCTGCGCACTTCCACATCTGCGCTTCGCTGCGGTCCGTGCTAAGCAGATGTCCACCGGACATCCAGCGCCCTGGCATCATATATTTGAGTTATTGCAGTTCCTCGTTCTGGATGCGCTGAACCTTCGACTGCAGTTCCTCCTCCGACATGTTAGCGTCACGCTTAATCACAATTTCGCCTACAAAAACATTATCCACCAGATCATAGACCCGTCCCATAACGATTCCATTCTGATCATATCCCAGATCGACACGCACCGGTGAACCTGCCGGGTGCGGATTCATTTTAATTTCTGCCGTTCCAATGACATTGACATAAGAAAGGTCATCGTCATCACCCTCTGTCACCTGAAGCTGAATCTGCGTCTGATTATCTACAACCGTTGCATATACCTCCGAAGCCGTAGCCGGTATCGGCTGGTTACGCGGAATAATAATAGAATTTCCCTTTGTGCCGTCTTCCCGGCTGATTACCACTCCCAGACCATGGGAATTTACGTCCTGGATAACCGGCATCGGTATCTCCCTGTCTTTTGTACTGCTGGTTCCTGTGCCGCCCGCTCCATTTCCATGCATCTTCTGCTTTACCAGATCATTCGCGTAAATTGCCGCACCTACCGCAACTGCTTCATCAGGATTAAGCTCACCTGATGGATTCGTATTCATTTTCGCTGCAATAAAATCCCGCACTGCAGGGATCCGCGTAGAACCGCCCACCAGCAGCACTTTATCAATATCCCTCGGAGACAGACCGCTTTCCTCCAGAGCAATGTCAACACTGACCTCTGTTTCCAAAATCAGGCTACGGATCAGTTCCTCGAATTTCGCTCTTGTAATTTCTATTTTCTCCGGCTTGCAGCGCTGCGCACTAATAGAAACACGGTATTTCTCACTGTTGGAAAGTGCGATCTTCGCCTCCTCACAGCGGCTTCTTAAAACCTGCATTGCCTCGTCATCATCTTCAATATCGATCTGAGTCCGCTCCATAAACTGCTCTGCGACATAGTTGATCAGGCGGTTATCAAAATCAAAGCCACCCAGATTACGGTTACCGTGTGTAGCAAGCACCCGTACTTTTCCCTCGTTGATCTCAATGATCGTGACATCAAAGGTACCGCCGCCCAGATCGTAAACCATCACCTTCTGGTGATCATCCTTCATTACTCCGTAGGCAAGCGCGGCAGCCGTCGGCTCATTAATAACCGCCATCACATCCAGTCCCGCAATTTTGCCCGCATCCATTGTCGCCTGACGCTGCGCATCATTGAAATACGCCGGAACGGTAATAACCGCCTGATCTACCTTTGCGTTCAGTACACTCTCGCAGTCTTCACGGATGCGCTTTAGAATACGCGCGGAGATGTCCTCCGCTGAATACCGCTCTCCATCGTCAGTCTCAAAATAATAGTCCTTGTTTCCCATCTGCCGTTTTACAAACTGCGAAACATTCATCGGATCAAGCTGCGCATTATTTTTCGCCTGCTGTCCAACAATAATTTCCCCATCATCAAACATAACAACGGATGGCGTCGTATTTTTTCCGTCACGGTTCGTGATAACATGCGGTGTGCCATTATCGTCCACATACGCCGCCACAGAAAAAGTTGTACCTAAATCAATCCCAACAATCACTTTTTTCTCCTCCTTGATGTATATTTAGAAAAATCTGGATATGAATCCTATCATGACCAGAATTACCACCAGAACAGCGATCCATTTCCCAATACCGCCCCCATTAATGGCTCCGGTTACTGTGAAATCTGCTTCCGTTTTTACAGAATTTCTCGTATCTGTCACTACCAGCTTTGCTTTTCCGGAATTTTCCGCCACAATAACAGATAAGCCCATATCATAATGCCCGATATACGGCGGTTCCACCCGGAATACAAGATTATCCAGCACTGCGTCCGCCGGAATACGCTGCACGGAAACTGGAAGCATTTTCCCGACAGCAACGTTCTCACGCTCCGGCTTCACGTCGATCCGTTCCAGTTTCGGATAAACCGTTACCCGGCATCTTGCACTGACATTATTATCTGTCACTGCCGTAACAATCGTATTTCCCGCCTTGCGCGCTTGTAACACACCGTCCCTTACTGCCGCAATCGTTCCATCCGCCGACTGAAAACGTACCTGCGACACATTATCCGCATCCTGTGGCTGCCAGGAAAATTTCAGCCGCCAGGTATCCCCCACACAAAGCTTCAGCTGTGTCTTTTCCAGGGACAATGCTGTAATCCTGTTTCTCCGGTAAGCAACTATCTTTGCACTGGCAATACGTACAGACTGTCCTGCCTGATACACCTCAACGACTGTCTCACCTGTGCCGACGGCAGTGATCCTGTTATCCTTTATCTGAATAATACTGTCATTGCTGATCCGGTAGATAACCGGCTTTACCGGATAACCCTCCGGAATTGTTTTTAAGGTAACCGGCAGGCTCTGTCCATACTCAATTGACTGCGGCAGGATCGCCATTGTCTCCGGCTCTACTTTATCCAGCGCAGAAATCTCCGGGAACTGCGGATGACTCCCGTCAATCTGGATAGCAGCCAGTGCCCTCCTTAAAATATCCACAAAAAAGCCAAGCTCCAGATACTCTCTGATTACAGCCGAAAGATCCGGTTTCGTCGTTTCCTCCAGATAACACATTTTCTCCACACCAAGGAATCGATTTGCAGATGCCACCGATAAAATATAGGTTTCTTCTCTGGCATATTCTGTGATCTGCCCGGTCAGCCGCTCATCCGGCTGCTGCAGAAGCACAAAGCTGTATTTTGCCGGATTGGCGCTGTTCCATTCCTGCAGCGTATGGATCGAAAGCGCAATGCGGCAGAAACATATCTTAGGAAGACATTTCTGAAACAACTCCTCCGCTTCTGCTGCCGGAAGATTTGTATAAACCGGCAGCGAAACTGTAAAACGCTGATAATTCAGCCCGCCCATACACATTGTGTTTAATTTCCGCAGCCGTTTAAGCGCCGTATCCGGAATTGCAGCCAGCTTCGTCTGAAAACTTCTGCAGGAACCATAAGATGCCGCCGCCCTTCCCAGGATGTGACTCTCACAGTTTCTTCCTATATATAGCAGGCTGTAATCATCATTCATTTCCTCATACACCGCCGGAAAAATTTCGCTGCACCATACTCTGAATGGTGCCGACTGGAACCGCGTCAGCCTGCTCACATTTGTAAGCGGTTTTCCATCTGCCGTAATCCCCATAGCTTCCCGGAATGCATTATACGTAATTGTTACCTGTACCATGGCTAATCCTTCTTATTTAATATTTGATATGCTCTGGCATAAGAGGGTTTTTTCACCACTCTCGCCATATAATTAAACAAAGCTTTGGCAATTGTCTGTTTCATCTCTTCTTCAGAAATCAGCAGATACTGGTCGAGCATCACCATAATGTCCTTTTTCCATTTCAGATAATTCATCACATTGTTTGCATCTACCTTCGTAATATTGATCGGCCGGATGTCTGCAAGCGGTCTGCAGCCGGATGCACGGACGATAAATGTCACACGGTCACTCCAGATTACCTCGCCCTCACGCTCCGCCTTGTCCGTAATGCGCCGGTATTCAGTCAGAATATCGTCCTTGCGATTTACAGAAAGATTACTTTCTTCCAATAGCTTTCGCACCGGACGCTCGTTGAAAAAAGCGTTCATAAATTGTCCAAGTACCACATCCAGTACCTTTTCTATTGTTCCGTCATCCCGTCCGGGCACAGTCATCTTCTGAACCGGTGTTTCATAGGTATTTCCAGCGCGGCAGACACTCACCATTACCGGCTCCAGCCAGCCGCTCTGGCTGACAATTGCCGCTCCTCTGCGCAATCTTGCAATCTCCCGGATCTGCTCCTCGTCCAGCGCAAACGCGTTTCCAATCGTCTCAAAATCGGCACGTTCCGGCAGACGCATAACGATCTTTGTGTTCGTATTTTTGATGGCAGAGATATCTACCGCTGTCGGGGACTGGTCGATAATGATAAATCCTTCTCCGTAAGTACGCATCTCTGCAATAGAATTGCTGATCATTTCCACCGACTTTCCAGCAACATTCGCACTCTCGTCAGACTGCCCCATACCTGTTCTGCGCAGAAGATTATGCGCTTCCTCCAGAACCGTAATATGCCGCAGCTTTAGATTCATTCCCCCGCTTTTGCTCATACGATATTCATTTAGCTTCATCACCAGAATACCCATAATTAACGCTTTCGTTTCCGATGCTCCTACGCGGCTCAGATCCACAATCGTATTCTCATCAAACAGCACACTGTCCGCAATTTCCGACGGTGAACAGAAAATACCGCCCATAATACCATTTGTAAGGGAGCTGACGCGTGTGACAAGCGCTCCGATATAATCTCCCTTGGTATCTGCGGAATAACTGGACTCCCCGATAACGCGCGGGAGCTCACGCAGCAGGTCTTCGAAAGTAGGAAATATCTTTGTTCCTGTTCCAAAACGCCGCGACTGTACCAGATCCCATCCGCAGCTTATGTAGGCACGCTCTACGCCCGCTTTCAGAATCGCCGGCATGGCAGAGTACAGCGGCCAGCAGGCATTAAAAATTTCGATCAGACGGTCCATATGCTCCAGAACGTGAATCTCTTCCGGAAAACTGAAGGGATTTAAGCGCAGCAGCCGGTACATTGCCGGATTCGTCCAGAAAATATTGATTCCTGAAAGGTTTCCAAAAGCAAATTTGTACTCTCCCTTTGCCGGCTCAATTACCAGAAAAGGAATATGCCGTCTGATGAAAGACTCCAGCAGATGATACGAGGTATTGGATTTTCCGGAGCCTGTAGAGCCCGTAATAAAACAGTGTGAGCGGAATTCCTCCAGATTTAGCTCCACCTTCACTGGCTGCACCGTTCCCTTATGCAGAATATTTCCAAGCGGGAATTTTTCCGCGTCCGCATCTTCCATTGGATTAAATACAGCCCGCCCGAAGGATGCCATGTGATCCACTACCAGTCCCGGGACAGAGTGATGCGGCAGGCTTAAAAAAAGTGGCAGTTCTTTGCCGCTCACAAGCACAGCAGGCTTTACATTCTGAGCATCATACTGATTTGCACGCGGAAGCTGGATTACCGGGTGCTTTCCATTTGAGATACTTTTTAGAATATCTCCCACATGCGGGCAGTTTGCACCATCCCATGTATTGATAAAAGCACGGTCGATCTGTGTATCATCCCCTGCAAGCAGTGCCCGCAGTGTACTTGCCCCAATCACAGTTGTCTGGATATCGGGTGAGACAAAATATGCCGCTGCCAGCCATAGTCCGAAGGACTCGCATTCCCGTATCCGTTCAAGCTGACGGTCAATATGCTCCATCAGCTCCACCACCGATTTATTGATATGCTTAATTGTCAGGGTACGGCTCTCTCCAATGGTATCGGTAATCGTCTCATTTTCTCCCTGTGTATTGGTTTTCGTACTGCCGCTCGTTACAGCATTGGAAAAAGTGGTGCTGGTTCCATAAGAATCGCTGCTGGAAAACCCTGCACTGGAGCCCGAAGAAGAATCGCTGTCGTGACTTCCGGAATTAAATGATACGTTTGTCCCCGACGTATGTGTATGTGATTCACTTTCACTGGTACTGTTTGTCACACTGTGATTAATTGAATCTGCAAAAGAGCGGAAGGTTCCGTTTGCCACCGCATGGCTGGCATTATTTCCATATGCAAGAGTGGTTTCCGAAAACGGAGAAATTGTCGCGTACAGTTCTTCTAAACCACGCTTTTTTTCTTCTATCACCTGATGGCTTAACGGTTCTGCAATAAAAACCGCTGTGTAGTCCCTTCCACTCATGGAATCAATCAGCTTTTCCAGACCCTGCACAAATTGCTCCTTTTCATTATCACGCAGAGACGGAACAAGCGTCACAGATGAAACATTATTTTTTTCGGAATTGCCGGATAACATCTCAGAAAGTGTCGACTGAATCTCCGTATTGGTAAGATTTCGCAGCTCACTTCCGCCAAAATTCCCCTTCAATGCTTCGCCGAGAATGCTGCCTGCTGTGGAACTCTGTTCACATCTCGTTCCAATATATATATTCACCCGGTCTTTCATAGAATGCACCAGAAGCAGTACCGCTGACTGAATACTGTTAAGCGCCCCATATACACTGATAAGCTTGTCGTTTGTATTTTCCTCCATATCAAAAATAAGCTTGGTAATATGGTACAGGCGGATCTGGCGGTAATCCTCTTCCGGTTTCTTTACCATGTGAACGTCAATGTTTGAAAGATATTGTCTGTTAATGAAACGGTCTGCATAGGCAAGCCCATCAACGAGCAATTCCTGCTGTTCTTTTGCAATCAAGTCCTGTTTCATCTACAATCCCTTTCCAATTTTTCTTTTTTTGACATACTAATTTCATGTAAGACTTTTAAATCTATATTATAACTTTTAATACGATTTATTAAGTCTCATTTTTCGCACAGTAAAGCATTACAATACTATCTAACAAGGAGGTATTTTAATGTATGAAGAAAGCTTTTGCAAAAGGCTGACAGAACTTCGGATGGAAAAAGGTGTCTCAGCAAGAGACATGAGTTTGTCGATCGGTCAAAATGAATCTTATATTAATAGGATAGAAAACCGGAAAATGATGCCATCCATGACCGCATTTTTTTACATCTGCGATTATTTTGACATTACACCGGGAGAATTTTTCCATACAGAGGAGATTCAAAGTAAAGATATACTGGATGCAGCTAAAAAGCTGCAGACAATGGAGCCTGACAAAAGAAAACTGATTTTAGAACTGATTCAGAAATTCTAAAAGAGCCACCACCGGGTGACTCTTTTTCTGCATATATATTCTATTTTGCTACACGCCCCGCGCCATGCCGGAGTATTTTATTAAACCGTGTCATAAAGGCAATTGTTGTGACAGTCGCCGCCAGGATATCACTGACCGGTTCAGCGAGAAACACAGCAAATACCTTGTCCGCGAAAAGCAGGGGCAGGATGAAAATGAGCGGGATCAGCAGAATCAGCTTTCGCAGACAGGCAAGCAGCAGGCTGATTTTTGCCTGTCCAAGCGCCATGAAGCTCTGCTGACAGCACATCTGAAAGCCATTGGAAAAAATGCCTGCCATATAAATACGCATTGCCCAGGTAGCATAGGATACCAGTTCAGCGTCCCCGGTAAAAATTCCGGCAAAAATCTGGGGTGCCAGCATCAGCGCCGCCCAGAATACAATTGTAAATGTTACACAGACACGGAACTGCAGGAAGAACGCTTTCTTCACGCGCTCTGTCTTTCCCGCTCCAAAGTTGTAGCTGATGATCGGCTGTCCACCCTGGCAGATGCCCTGCACCGGCATGCTGACAAGCTGGCTTACGCTATTGATGATCGTCATTGCCCCAACTGCCAGATCGCCGCCGTAGCGCGACAGGCTGGAGGTAAAGCTGACAGACAGCAGACTTTCCGTGGACAGCATGACAAAAGTAGAGATTCCCAGGGCAAGGCACGGACCAATAATGCCCGGCATCAGCTTCATATTGCATTTCCTCAAATGAAGCGTAGTCTGGTTTCCTGTCAGAAAACGCAGAATCCACACCGCTCCGACCGCCTGGCTCAGAACTGTGGCAAGAGCAGCGCCCCTCACTCCCATTCCGAAAATAAAAATAAAAACCGGATCCAGGATAATATTAATCACAGCGCCGATGACCGTCGTCATCATACTGATTTTCGCAAATCCCTGCGTGGTGATAAAGGGATTCATCCCCATCACTATCATCACGAAAACTGTTCCCAGAATATAAATACGGGCGTAAGACAGGGCATACGGCAATGTCACGTCGCTTGCCCCGAAAAGCCGTAAAAGCTGAGGTGCAAAAGTATAAAACAAAAATGTCAATATAACGGCAAAAATCATCAATACGGAAAAACAGTTTCCCAGTATCTTCCGCGCATTTTCCTTGTCATTTCTTCCCATGGCAATGGCCGCCCTGGGCGCGCCGCCGGAACCGGTCAGCATGGCAAAGGCGTTAATCATCATTAATATAGGAAGAAACAGCCCCACACCGGTAAGCGCGGACGCTCCGGCCTCCGGTATATGCCCTATATAGATTCTGTCCACAATGTTGTACAGCNNCATACTGATTTTCGCAAATCCCTGTGTTGTGATAAATGGATTCATCCCCATCACGATCAGTACAAAGACGCTGCCCAGTATGTAAATTCTCGCATAGCTGACAGCATACGGCAAGGTGATGTCGCTGGCACCAAATAGCCGCAGCAATGAAGGCGCACCGGCATAAAATGCCGCTGTCAGCACAACGGCAATTGCAATCAGCAGTGCAAAGCAATTGCCGACGATTTTCTCTGCCGTCTCGTTATCCTGCTGCCCCATGGCAATCGCAGCGCGCGGCGCACCGCCGGAGCCGCAGAGCATTGCAAATGCATTAATCAGCATCAGAATCGGCATAAACAACCCGACACCCGTGAGCGCAGATGCCCCGATTTCCGGGATATGCCCGATGTAAATTCTGTCCACAATATTATACAGCAGATTGATAACCTGCGCCACCACCGCCGGAACGGCAAGCTGCATGAGCAGCTTACTGATGCTGTCACTTCCCATATCCTGCTTCTGTTTTTTTTCAGTATACTCTTCCGATTTTAAGTTCATAATAGTTTCCTCTCTCTTTCCACACCTTAACTATTATAAACTTGTCATTTTTTTTCGTCTACGGCAAAATCATAAAAAATCTGTAAAAAAAAATAGTAA
>DKTR01000033.1:32582-33253 GCA_002473385.1 Lachnospiraceae bacterium UBA7225 | reverse complement strand
TCATAAAACGATGAAAAAATTACTGATTCGATAAAAAGGATGTGATAAGAAAATGAAATTACAGTTTGCGATGGATATTTTTGATTTATCGGAAGCGAAAAAAAAGCTGGGACAGATATATGATCTGATAGATATTGTTGAGATAGGAACCCCCATGCTTCTGCGATTTGGACTCCAGGCGGTAAGAGAGATCAAAAAAGAATTTCCGGAAAAAGAGGTTTTGGCAGATGCAAAGATTATGGACGGTGCAAAATGTGAGGCAGATTGGTGCTATGAAGCAGGTGCAGACATTGTGACAGTGATGGCATTGGCAAATGAGGGAACCTTCCGGGGAGCAGTACAGAGTGCAGGGGAGTGGAACAGGAGACTTCTGGCAGATATGATGAATGTTTCTAATCTGGAAGAACGTGCCGCACATCTTCTGGAAGCCGGATTTGATTATATCTGCATACATAATGCAACAGACGTGTTGGATATGGACCGTACAGTGCGGGAAACAAAAAAGGCTGCAAAAGCAGTTCCGGTTGGACACCTTGCAATTGCGGGTGGAATTAATCCGGATACGATCGGGCAACTAAGACAGTTTGTACCTGAGATTCTGGTGGTCGGAAATGCAATTGTTCATGCTGATGATCCGCGTAAAATGATAAAGGATCTGCAAAAAGCTTATG
>DKTR01000033.1:0-32320 GCA_002473385.1 Lachnospiraceae bacterium UBA7225 | reverse complement strand
AAGGATCTGCAAAAAGCTTATGAAGAGGATTAAAAGTGAAGAAAGGGAAAACATGCAGAACATAGAAACGATTTTTAAGGAAATATTCGATGAAGTAGAACCGGTTATGGGACGAATGGATCAGACCCAGATGAAAGCAGCGGTCTGCGCGATATGTTCGGCAAAGCGGATTTTTGTGGCCGGCATGGGACGAAGCGGATATATGATGCGGTGCTTCGGAATGCGATTGATGCAGATGGGACTGACCGCCTTTATGATTGGCGATATGGCTACGCCATCTGCGCAGGAAGGAGATCTGTTGATTATCGGATCCGGTTCCGGAGAGACGGCAAGCCTGAAGGGCTATGTAAAAAAAGCAAAGCAATTAAAATGCAGGGTGCTTGTGCTCACCGGACATCCGGAGAGTACGCTTGGCAGAGAAGCGGATGTTACGGTTGTACTGCCGGTGCAGGAGGAGCTTCATAAAAACGCGGATGGCTCCATGATTGTTTATGATACAAAAAACTGTGGGACAAAGATGCTTCTCGGTTCATGCATTGAGCTTTGTATGCTTCTCTGTACGGAGGCACTTTGTATGATGGTATTTCAGGAAATGAAATTTGATGAATCTGATATGATGCGCAGACATGCATGCTTTGAGTAGCGAAATTGGCATTTCCTATTGTCAGATGGGCCCGCTTTCTGGCGCCGGACGGGATCAGCTGATCGGGGATGTTCAATCATAAAAATTTTAAATGTAAGGAGAGAGAGTAATATGTCAAAAAAATTAGTTAGTTTACTTGTAGCCGCAGTCCTTTCACTCAGTATGGTTTCTTCCGCATTTGCAAGCACAGAGAGCACGGAAAAATTATGGGATGCGGCGGATTTTAAGTCGGAAAAAGATTCATCCGAATGGAAGATTGCTCTGGTTCCGCAGTATGGGCCGGCTTCCTGGTGGGTACGCGGAAATGAGGGAACAAAGAAATTCGCAGAGGATACCGGTATAAATGCATTCGAAGCAAGCCCGGCAGTACAGGATGTAGCTTCCCAGATTCAGACGGTAGAGGACTTAATTGCGCAGGGCGTAGATGCAATTTGTATTTGCCCGATTGATCCGTCTGCTATGGAAACTGTTTTTGAAGAAGCGCTTTCTGCCGGTATCGTAGTCATCACACATGAAGGAAATGGAATTGCAAAGAACTGCCTGTATGATATTGAAGCATTCGTAAATGAAGACTTTGGTGCAAAGCAGGGTGAACTGATGGTGGAATGCCTCGGCGGAGAAGGAACTTACGCAACTTTGGTTGGACAGCTTACCAAAGCATCCCACATGGCATGGGTAGAAGGTACGGTTAACTATTTATCAGAAAATTGCCCAGATATCAAACTTCTGAATGATGAATGGCCGAACGGAACTTCGGATGACACTTATGAGGGTGCATATAATACGGCAAAAGAACTTCTGACTAAATATCCGGAAATCACCTGCTTCCGCACCTGTTCTTCACTGGAACCGACCGGTGTCGCAAAGGCAATCGAGGAACTGGGACTGAAGGGTAAGGTAACGATTGTCGGAACAGGTACCCCGAACGATCTTCGTGACCTGGTAAAGGATGGAACAATGTCATATATCTGTACATGGGATCCGGCAGCAGCATGCTATGCCATGGAAACTCTGGCAGCTAAGATTCTGGCAGGCGAAGCAGTCGAAGACGGCGTGGATCTTGGCGTAGAAGGATGGGATGACATGAAGTTCTATGATGAGGAAGGGCTTGTACTGACGGGCAGTGGCTGGTTGATTATTGATGAAAACAACGTGGATGATTATGATTTTTAATCGAATGTTGTAAATTCGCTCTGCTTGCAGGCAAAAGGAGGGCTGTTGTCAGATAGATACAATGAATCTGTTTTGTAGCAGCCCTTGATTTTTAAGGAGAGGACAATGACATGAACGAAAAAATCTTGTCGGTCGAAAATATTAGCAAATCATTTGGCGGAGTACAAGCATTAGACAATGTCTCTATGGAAATCCGGGCAGGCGAAATTCACTGTCTGTCCGGAGAAAATGGTTCGGGAAAGTCGACAATTATTAAAATAATTTCCGGTTATTACAAGCCGGATTCCGGAAAAATATGCATTGACGGAAAAGAGTATTCAGAAATGAGTCCTTCCGAATCCATTAATCATGGAATCCAGGTTATTTATCAGGACTTTTCGCTATTTCCCAATCTTTCTGTAATGGAAAATCTATCTATTAATGCGGAGGTCGCACGCGGGAGTAAAATCATTAACTATAAACGAATGCGTGAGACAGCACAGCAGGCTGTAAAAAAAATTAATTTAAAAGTGGATATGAAGGCAAAAGTTGCAGATCTTTCTGTCGCAGATAAACAGATGATTGCAATAGCGCGTGCGCTGGTACATGAGGCAAAAGTAATTATTATGGATGAAGCGACTGCATCACTGACGCGAAATGAGGTAAATTCCCTGTTTCGTGTTATTCATCAGCTAAAAGAAGAAGGTGTTGCGATTGTATTTGTCTCGCATAAATTGGATGAAGTCTTTGAAATTTCTGATTCTATTACCATTTTCCGCAATGGCAGGAATGTAATTTCCTGTAAGGCATCTGAAATGGATGAAGAGCGGTTTTCATTTTATATGACAGGGCGCGAAATACAGGCAAAGCAGGAAAAGCCGCTGGTTGGAGATCCGGCCAGGATTATGATGGAAACAAGAAATCTGACTGTGGAAGGCGCTTTTGAGGATGTAAGCATGCAGTTATATAAGGGAGAAATCCTGGGCATCGCCGGACAGCTTGGATCAGGCCGTACAGAACTTGCGATGGCTCTGTTTGGAATGGCGACGATTAAAGATGGGGAGATATTGGTAGAGGGAAAAACAGTCAACATCTCAAGCGTGACGAAAGCAAAACAGCTTGGTATCGGCTATGTTCCGGAAGACCGTCTTACGGAAGGATTATTTTTGGAGCAATCTCTGATTCAAAACGTAGCGGTAACACATTTGGGAAAATTAAGTTCAAAGTTTGGTTTTTATAATAAAAGAGTTGCTGCAGAAGAAACGCAGCACTGGATTGATACACTTTCAATCTCACCGGATAATCGAAATAATCTGGCGCAAAAACTTTCCGGAGGCAATCAGCAGAAAGTGGTGCTGGCAAAATGGCTGGCATGCAATCCGGCTATTTTGATTCTCAATGGACCGACCGTAGGTGTGGATATTGGAGCGAAGCAGGATATTTATGATCTTTTGAACAAATATGCATCAGAGGGAATGTCTGTCATTATCGCTTCGGATGATATTCTGGAAATAAAAAAGATATGCAATCGTGTCATTATCATGAAGGGCGGCAGGATCAACGCCGTACTCTGTGGAGAAGAAATCACAGAAAAAGCATTAGTGGAAGCCTCGGTTTAGCGGCAGAAGGGAGATAGAAAAAGGATGATAAGTATTAAGAAAATATTTAATCGGACAGAAACATATGTTATCCTGATTGCTCTTTTGTTCGGTATCGCGGTTGAGACAGTTTCTGGCCAGTTTTTCAGCAATACCGGAATGGTTAATCTGGCGCGCGCATCAATGGTCTATCTGGTATTCGGGCTGACAGAAATGCTGTCCCTGACCTGTGCAGGACCGGATGTTTCTTATCCGGCGCTTGCAAGCCTGTCGGCATTTATTACAGCAAAAATCTTTGGCGGGGATTCCTACGGCGGAAGTATATTCATTCCGTTTCTTGTCTGCATGGCAATCGGCGCTGTGGGAGGCATGATTAACGGATTCATTATGGCGAAATTTAATTTCCCATCCTTGATCGTAACGCTTGGCACATCTTCCATCTTCAGCGGGATCATGTATGGTCCGCTGAAAGCTTCAAATACAGTTTTGCATGGAACAATGGCACAGTTTGGGAGCGCAAAGCTGTTTTCGGTAACAAATCCGGGCAGTGGATTAAAAGCAGATCTGCCTTTGCAGTTTCTGATCGTGATTATTCTTTATCTGATTGTATTCTTTCTGCTGAGGTACACCATATTTGGACGGGGACTTTACGCTATCGGGTCAGATAAAGTTGCGGCGGAGCGCTCCGGCTTTAAGACAGCACAGATCACCTTCCTGTCTTACACACTTGGCGGTGCAATTGCGGCAATTGGCGGATTTATGTACACCTGTAATGTAGGTGCGATTTCCCCGTCAGATCTGATGGGCGGTGAAATGATTATTATCGCTGCGTGCACACTTGGCGGTATCCGGCCGGGTGCAGGTCTTGGCGGCCTGTTTAATGTAATCATAGGTGTTGTCCTGCTGATTATGATCCAGAATAATCTGCTGATGCTTGGCATCCCGCTTTATTATCAGGATGTCTTTACCGGTGCGATTATATTAATCGGAACAGTTGTCTCCGTAAACTCGCTGCGTTCACACAGTGGAATAAAGAGACTCGGCTGATCGAAAGAGAGGAATGTGTAATTATGACAGGAAAAGCAGGTATTAATCTGAAAAAATCAATGAATAATCCGGTCTTCCGAATCGCCGTTCTAATGATTGCTGTGGGCATTATCGGTTCGGTTGTCATGCCGGGGAAATTTCTGACAGAAGCAAATTTTGCATCTATTTTTAAACAGCTCTCAGAATACGGTATTCTCGCACTGGCAGTGTTTATCTGTATGGTCAGCGGAGGAATTGATCTTTCTGTTGTTTATATCGCGAATCTATGCGCAATCGTTATGGGTACATTTCTGTCTAAAACAATCGGAAGCGGGAATTATGCCGGTTCACCGGCACTGATGATTGCAGTGGCATGCTTGAGTGTTTTTGTAATCGGATGTATTTGCGGCGCTTTGAATGGGCTGCTGGTGGGCAGGCTGAGAGTTCCGGCGATGCTGGCGACGCTTGGAAGCGGTCAGCTCATTCTGGGCATCAGCACGGTTATCACCAAGGGACAGGCAATTACCGGAGTACCGTCAGAATTTACAAAGCTGGCAGGCATCAGGTTTTGGATTTTTCCACTGAATTTTTTCGTGTTCGCTGTATGTGCGGTTGTAATGTATATCATTATGACCAGAACCACTTTCGGCATACGGACATTTCTGATCGGAAGTAATTCCAGGGCGGCCGTATTTTCCGGTATCCAGAATAATCTGGATTTACTGAAGGCATATATGATTTCCGGTTTTCTAGCTTCGGTTTCCGGAATTATCAGCGTAATGCGGATGAGCTCTGCAAAACCTGATTATGGGACCAGTTACATCATGTTTTCCATTCTGATCTGCGTATTTGGCGGGACAAATCCAAACGGCGGACAGGGAAATGTAGTGGGTATTGTTCTGGCAACCATTGTCCTTCAGATGGTTGCGACAATGATGAACATGTTCCACAATATCAGTTCGTTCTACCGCGATATCGTATGGGGAGCACTGCTGCTGATTATGTTGATCGTTAATTATATTATAGATAATCGTCATGTGACCAGAAGATGAGGTGACTGGTATGAAACAACCAAAGGTTCTTATCGTAGGCAGTATTAACATGGATATGATCTTTTATGGACCGCACGGAGATGAAATGAAACCGAACGGCTGCCTGAATTTTGATTCTGTAGGCTATTATTGCGGCGGAAAGGGTGCAAACCAGGCGGTAGCAGCAGCAAGGCTTGGTGCGGAAGTATATCTGGTAAGTGCGGTTGGGAATGATGCGAATGGCGCCAGAATACAGGAACTGCTTCACAGCGGAAACGTTCATCTGGACTTCATACCGGCGCTGGATGATGTGCAGACAGGGCTTTCGGGAATTTTTATGATGAGGGACGGCTCTTATGTCGGAACGAATGTCCGGGGAGCAAACGATAGTATTACGCCGGAAATGGTAGAGCGTGCATTGGATGCAGAAGCATTTGATATGGTTTTGATGCAGATGGAAATGCCCCTGGAAACAGTGTACCGTACATATGAGCTTGCGACGGAACGGAAAATACCGGTGATTCTGGATGCCGGTCCTGCGATGAAAATACCGCTGGAGCGTCTGGATGGCATTTTTATGGTATCTCCTAATGAAGCGGAAACGGAGGCACTTACCGGGATAGAAGTAAAGAATGAGGAAACGGCGCAAAAGGCGGCGGAGTATATCAGAGAGCATGCCCGCGCGGAATACGTATTGCTAAAGCTAGGCGGAAAGGGTTCGTATTTTTATGATGGGAAAGCCGGCAGGATATTTCCGGCATGCAAGGTGGATTTTGTGGACACTACAGGTGCTGGCGATACGTTTACAACAGCATTGATGATACGTCTGTGTAATGGTGATGATATGGAAAAAGCGATTCGGTATGCTACGGTTGCTGCTGGAATCTGTGTCTCCCGCAGAGGAGGAATAAGCTCAATACCGGACCGGGAAGAAATTGAGCTTCAAATAAAAAATATGTATGATGAGAAAGGAGAATAAAATGAAGAATTTAAAGGTTGATCAGATTGCAATGTCCAATTTTCCGTATTTCAGATATTCGCTGGAGTATACGCTGGATTCACTGGAAAGACTTGGAGCAGGACCAATTGAATTTTATGCGAATGATCCTCATTTTAATGTGGATGACAATAGTTATGTGCAGGCTCTGGCGCTGAAACGGAAATTAAAGGATCATGGTCTGAGGGTAATTAACTGGTGCCCGGAGCAGGTAAAATATCCGGTTAATATTGCTTCGCCGAATGCGTACTGCCGAAAGAGGAGTATTGAGTATTACGTAAAGAGCCTGCAATTTGCAAGTGTTCTTGAAAGCCCCACTGTACAGTTTTTTGCAGGATGGAACATGCTGGACCGCAATTACGACGATACGTGGAAATATTCTGTAGATTCGCTTTCTTATCTTGCGGATATCGCACATGGCTATGGCATTAATTTGACCATTGAGGCGGCAGATCCGCTGGTGACGGTGCTGACGAATACAGAAAGACTGAAGAAGATGCTGGAGGATGTTCATTCCCCGAATCTGCACGGTATGATTGACCTGTATTGTCTGGGGGTTTGTGATGAAACGATTGATGATGCGCTGGAGAATCTGAAGGGAGAAGTGTATCATGTTCATTTTAGCGATGCGCAGTATGAAGGCCTTTCCGCTCATGTGATTCCGGGAACCGGTGTGCTCGATATGGATTATATTATGAAGAGATTGGATGAATATGGATATGATGGATACCTTTCGCTGGAGCTGATGACACCATACGAGCGTATACCGGAGGAAGCGATGCGTCAGTCTGTAGAGTGGATGATAAAGAAGATTGGAGAATAGCCTGTGTTAAAGCAGAATGGATTTATGCCGTCCGTAATGTGTTCCAATATGCGGTCATTGGAAATGGATATGGTATTTTATCAAGAACATTTTTCTTATTTGCACATTGATGTATGTGACGGTCATTTTTGCCCGAATATTGCAGCTGGTCCGGATATCGCAAATGCACTGCGGAAAATTGCGCCGATGCAGATGGACTATCATTTTATGACCACGGAGCCGGAGAAGATTATTCCGCTGTTTGAAATCCGTTCAGGAGATCAGGTATCCATCCAGATCGAGACACTGACAGCGCCTTCGGTTCTGATACGGAAACTGCATGATAAAGGAGCGGATGTTCTGCTGGCGCTGAAGCCTGCTACACCGCTTTCGGTGCTGGAATATCTCTGGGAGGACATTGACGGTGTTAATGTAATGATGATCGAACCGGGATATGGCAAGCAGATTGCACAAGAAAAAGTATTCCGGAAAATTGCGGATATTAGGGATGAGGCAGCGCGGCGTGGGCTTTACAGACTGAAAATTCAAGTTGATGGAAATGTCAGCACGCAACATGTGAAGAAAATGAAGAAAAATGGAGCAAATCAGTTCGTCCTTGGTACATCGGCATTATTTACGGATGGTTATATAGATATGAAGAAATATTCTGGATTTACAGAAATTTTTTAGGAGCATAAGGAGTAAAGAATATGTCTTTAAAGGAATCTGGACGTTTAATCATCAAAGAATGTACAGAAGCGCTTAACCGGATTGATGAATCCCAGAGCGAACAACTGATTGATGCAATTTTAAGCGCTGAGAAAGTTTATTTTTGCGGGATAGGTCGTGTCCTTCTTTCCCTGCAGGAAGTTTGTAAGCGGTTGGGTCATCTGGGTATTGACGCACATTACGTCGGAGAGATTACGGAACCTGCGATTACAGAGCGGGATCTTCTGATTGTTGCATCGGGCAGTGGGGAGAGCGTCTATCCAAAATCTATTGCGGAGAAGGCAAAAAAATTGCATGTCAAAATTGCATGGATTGGTTCTAATACGGAAAGCTCAATTGCAAAGCTGTCTGCTATCCAGGTAAGGATTCCTGTTCAGACAAAATTGAACTGCCAGGGAGAAATGATTTCCAGACAACCTATGACATCTTTATTTGAACAGACACTGCTCCTGTATGGAGATGCAATTGCAATGGAAATTATAGAACGTAGGAATCTGGAAATTAATTCACTGTGGAGCTTTCATGCAAATCTCGAATAGAGATAATATATCCGAAAGGAGAAGATAAGTTGAGAAAAGATATGATGTCCCCTTCCCTGATGTGCTGTGACATGATGCATATGGAACGTGATATTTCTGCACTGGAGCGCGGAGGGGCAGATATGCTTCATTATGATATTATGGACACGACTTTTACTACCAGTACCATGCTTCCGCCGTATATGCTCGGACAGCTAACGAAATGTACGCAGCTTCCGCTGGATGTACATATTATGTCGAAGACACCGCAGCTTTATCTGGAACAGGTATTGCCGTACTGCCGGGATGGATACGTGAGTGTACATGCAGAATCCACACATGAAATCCCCTACGTAATATCTGAGATTCGCAGGGCTGGCGTGCATCCGGGACTGGCTTTAAACGGATATACGCCGCTTACATACGTAGAGACAATGGCTCCGTATATCGACATGGTTTTGCTGGTAAATGTTGTTGCGGGAGTAACCGGTCCGCGACCGGATTTTGACGATGCGTTTGCGGCGCGTATCCGCAGAACACGGCAGATTCTGGACCGGGCGGGAAAACGAGATGCATTGCTGGAGGTAGATGGAAATATATCAATAAGAAATGCACGGATTGCGAAACAGAATGGGGCAGATGCCTATGTGCTTGGGACGGCAGGCATTTTTAAACCAGACATACAGATTGAAGACGCATGTGTTGTTTTCCGCAGAGAAATAGAGAAGGAGGACTATTATGAAACTGCAGATCGCTCTTGACCTGGACAGCCTTGAGAAAGCGCAGGAAATTGGAGAAAGGATTCATGACCTTGTAGATATTATTGAGCTTGGCACACCGCTTATGCTTAAGGAAGGAACACGTGCAGTGGCGGAAATGAAGAAACGCTTTCCAGATGTTCTGATTCTGGCGGATATGAAAATTGCAGACGGCGGTTATGTAGAAGCAAAATTCGCATTTGATGAGGGGGCGGATATCGTAACGGTACTTGGAATATCGGCAGATGAGACTATCCTCGGCGTCCGCCGTGCGGCACGGGAAGCCGGGAAAATGGTATATGTAGATATGCTGTCGGTAGAAAATCTGGCAGAACGGTCACGGGAACTGGATGCTCTGGATGTAGATATTATCGGTGTGCATACAGCATTTGATGTGCAGAAAACAGGGCGCACTCCGTTTAATGATCTTGCAGTTTTAAAGGCAAACTGCAAAAACGCGCAGGTGGCAGTGGCAGGTGGGATAAAGCTGGACACTATCCACAGAGCGGGGGAACTCGGTGCCGACATTGCTATTGTTGGAAATGCGCTGGTTGGGTCGGAAAATATCCGTGAAACGGCAGTTAAGTTTAAGGAGGCATGTGGGAGATGAGTGTTCCGGGAATGGAGATGGCGCCTTCTATTGCATTCATGGTGCTGGAGGAACTGACCGGGGCAATGGGACAGGTGAGTGCAAAGCAGTGTGAAGCGCTGCTGGATGCGATATGTGAAGCGAAAGAAATCTTTATTGCCGGTTCGGGGAGGTCACTTCTTGTTATGCGATGTTTTGCGATGCGTCTGATGCATCTTGGATATAAAGTACATGTGGTTGGAGAAACGACAACGCCCGCTATCCAGGAAAAGGATCTTCTGATTATTGGCTCCGGTTCCGGTAAGACGTCCTCCGTAGTTCGATTTTCAGAAAAAGCGAAAAAAGTCGGAGCAAAGCTGGCTGTGTTTTCAATTTTTGCAGATGCACCAATAGTGGAAAATGCAGATATTTTTGTGAAAATTCCAGGTGTAACAGCAAAAAACACGGGCAATAATAAAAATTCGTCCATTCAGATCGGCGGAAACTGTTTTGAACAGTGCCTGTTGATTCTGGGAGATGCATTGATTATGCGGTTGGCAGTGCGGGAAAATATAGTAATGGATGACGCGGCGATTATGAGGCGTCATGCCAATCTGGAGTAATTGTGTATGCAGACAGGAGAGGTGGACAGATGAAAAAGATAATTAATAAACCAGAAAATTTTGTTGACGAAACAATGGAGGGAATTGCTGCAGCTTATGGCGACCGCTTGAAATTCTGTGATGGAGATAAAAGAATTCTGCTTTCCAATTATCCTGCAAGAAAGGGCAAGGTGGGTATCGTAACGGCAGGCGGCAGCGGTCATTTGCCGGTATTTCTTGGTTACGTTGGCAGTGGTCTTTTGGACGGATGCACGGTGGGAAACGTATTTGCGTCTCCGTCTGCCGGAAAAATGGCGGATATGATACGGGCATGTGACCGCGGCAGCGGCGTACTCTGTATCTATGGCAATTATGGCGGGGATAAGATGAATCTGGAGCTTGCCTGCGATACAGTGGAGATGGAGGATGACATTGAGACACGAAAAATATTTGTAAGTGATGATGTTGCGTCTGCGCCCCGGGAAGCGTCTGATAAACGCCGGGGCGTTGCCGGTATGGTATATGCTTTTAAGGTTGCCGGGGCGGCGGCAGATAAAGGACTGAACCTGGATGAGGTTGCAAAGATTACACAAAAGGCGCTTGAACGTATTCGCACGATGGGAGTTGCGCTTTCTTCGTGTATCGTTCCGGAGGTTGGAAAACCGACATTTTTTATTGACGAGGATAAAATTGAGATCGGCATGGGAATCCACGGAGAAAAGGGCATTGAGGTGCGAAAGATGATGACTGCGGATGAAATCGCGGATCTGATTGTGGCAAAGCTTCTGGAGGATATGCCGGTGGAGAGCGGTACAAAAGTGTCTGTGATGATAAATGGGCTTGGAGCAACGCCGAAAGAAGAACTGCTGATCGTATATCGCAGAGTGTACCAGATTCTCACAGGACGAGGCGTGATACCAATATTGCCGCATATCGGTGAGTATGCGACTTCTATGGAAATGGCGGGATTATCGGTTACAATTATGAAATTGGACGGGGAACTGGAAGAACTGCTCCGCGCCCCGGCTGCATCGCCGTTTTACACGAATGCAAATATTATCTGAGACACATATGCGGGAGGAAAACTATGCTTACATCTGAAAGATTTCGTGATATTTTCCGTGCAATTTCAATTAAGATGTCAGAAGAAAGAGAATATCTGGTGGAGCTTGACCAAAGGAATGGAGACGGCGATCTCGGAATTTCTATGTCTGATGGCTATGCTGCGGCAAGTGCAGCGCTGGATGCCAGCAGTGAACAGGATTTTGGCAGGCTGTGTATATGTGCGGGCAAAGCATTTAATGAGGCTGCACCCTCTTCACTTGGAACGATTACAGCTATCTGTCTGATGGGAATGGCGCGCATACTGAAAGGACATACGGAAGCGGATATTAGTCTGGCAGGCGAAGCGCTGATGGCAGGTACGGCAAAAATTACCGAAAAAGCGGGTTCGAAAACAGGTGAGAAGACAATTCTTGATGCAATTGTTCCTGCGGCGGAAGCAATCCGCAATAATGCGGACAGAGGGAAAGAGACGGCGCTTCTTGCTGCGGCAGAGGCGGCAGCAGAAGGTGCCAAAAGTACAGCGGCTATGCCGGCAGTGCACGGAAGAGCTGCCTACTATAGTGACAAGGGAATAGGGTTAATTGATGGCGGGGCGATCGTCGGAAAGATGATTTTTGAAACAATTGCGGGGATAATTGTGATTTGAATGTAATTTATGGAAAGAATATGATTGATTATTCCATGATAAGAAGATATAATGAGGGAGGTGAATTTTAGACGTCTGCAGTTATTCTGCATTAACTGCGGATATATTACAAAATGAGGAGGAGATTATGAAAAACTCAACGGAAGCAATTCGCGATGCGAAACAACTGGGTGTGCCGAAAATGTTAATTCTGGGATTGCAGCATATGTTTGCGATGTTTGGTGCGACGATACTGGTGCCGATTCTTGTGAACAGCTATTTCCAGAGTGCCTGTGGGGAGCCTCTGACCAGGGGACTGACCGTATCAGTGACCTTATTCTGTGCCGGATTCGGAACGCTTTTCTTTCATGTATGTTCGAAGATGAAGGTTCCGGCATTTCTTGGATCATCCTTTGCCTTTCTCGGCGGCTTTTCTACCGTGGCAAATTTAAACAGCGGAATTTATGCGGGAATGGCGGTAAATGAGAAGGCGGCTTACGCCTGCGGAGGCGTTGTGGTAGCGGGACTCTTGTATCTGGTACTTGCGCTGATTATCCGGCTGGCAGGTGTGAAGCGTGTGATGCGTTTTCTGCCGCCTGTTGTGACCGGACCGGTGATTATCTGCATCGGCTTAAGTCTGGCATCTTCTGCAATCAGCAATGCGTCGACGAACTGGTTTCTGGCGTTAGTAGCGCTTGCGGTCATTATTGTCTTTAATATCTGGGGAAAAGGAATGTTTAAGATCATTCCGATTCTGATGGGAGTGGTGATTTCCTACGTGGTAGCGATGATTATGAATGCCTGCGGCATTACGAATCCGGACGGTTCTGCGATTATTGATTTTTCAGCGATCGCGTCCGCAAGCTTTGTGGGGCTGCCGCCGTTCCAGCTTTGTAAATTTGATCTGACGGCGGTTCTTGTCATGGCGCCGATTGCGATTGCGACGATGATGGAGCACATCGGTGATATGTCTGCTATTTCGGCAACTGTCGGGGAGAACTTTCTCGCGGAACCGGGACTGCACCGCACTCTGATGGGTGACGGACTTGCAACAGCATTTGCAGGACTGATCGGCGGTCCGGCGAATACCACTTACGGTGAAAACACCGGAGTGCTGGAGCTCAGCCATGTCTACGATCCGCTGGTAATCCGCATTGCAGCCGTGTTTGCCATTATTATCAGCTTCATTCCGAAGGTATCTGCGGTTATCAGTACCATGCCGGCTTCGATCATCGGCGGTATCAGCTTTATGCTTTACGGTATGATTTCTGCGATTGGTGTCCGCAATGTGGTGGAAAACAAGGTGGATTTAACAAAATCACGTAATCTGATTATTGTCGGTGTCATCTTTGTATGCGGGCTTGGATTTGGAAATGGTCTTACTTTCCAGATCGGTTCTGCATCGATTACGCTGACCGCACTTGCCATTGCATCGATCGCAGGCATTGTGCTCAATATTATCCTTCCGGGTAATGATTATGAATTCGGTGTGAATCCGCAGGGAGATATGAACCGCGGAGTCAGCGTGAAGCCGGAAAAGAGCAGAAAATAAGAGAAAGATTTTAAAATATCAGCCAGGCATTCCGCCTTACGGGGAAGTCTGGCTGATGTGCGTTTTACGGGGGTATTGCCGGATCTTAAGCGACCTTATCAACCACAAAATTGTGGATCATTTTGTAGGAATCATCGGTGTAATGCAGACCGTCCACGGTCTCAAAGCCGTTTTCGGTGAGGTAGGTATTGCTGTCCAGATAATGGTCCGGGAAGGCGCTTTGCAGGGTTGCATTAAATATAGAAATCATTTCGTTTGTGGTATTAAAGCCTTCGCTGTCTATCAGCGGGTTCACGGACAGATAATAAAAGACTGTGTCGGGATATGTTTCTTGCAGGGACCGGTAAAGATCAATGTAGAGACTGATGTTTGCCGGATCGTTTACCCCGAAGTTGAAAATTACGGATTGTCCGGAGTTTCCGGCGATGACAGCGTCAAGCTCCTGTATGCCCTCGGCGGAAAACCACATATAACCCTCCCCTTCTTTTCCTATGTAAGTGCAGCTGTCATTCACGGCATCGCGCATCCCGATGGTGCGGGAATCGCCGACGAAGATGAGGGAGTGTGCTTTTACAGCTTCCGTGACCGGGCTTTCTGTTTCCGGAGCCGGTGCGGGGGCAGTATTACTGTCCTCCTCCAGATGGAGCAGCTGCATAAGCGGTCTGCGCAGCTGGTTGGAATCGTCTGCTACATAAATAGTTGCAAAACCGGCAAGTGCGACGAGTGCCAGAATCGCCAGAACGGCAAATAGAATCGTAAGAACATTTCGTATCTTCATTGCGGATTCCTTTCGTATTGCTGCCGGACACTGCGTCCGCCGGCAGCATGCTTTATAAATGTTTTCCATAAGTGTATCTTAAAACGCAAAAAATGTCAAATATAACAGGTCGATGCGATTCGACAGAAAAGTTAATAGAAATTATTCAAAATAGCTATTGACAATCGCAGACAGCAGTGGTATCTTAAAACCGTAGATGTTAGCACTCGATACGAAAGAGTGCTAACAAAATGGAAAGGAGGATGCAGGATGCAGCTAGATGATAGAAAATGGAAAATCTTTTATGCTATCATTCAGACGTATCTGGAAACGGGAGAGCCGGTAGGCTCCAGGACGATCTCCAAATATGCAGACCTGAACCTCAGTTCCGCTACCATTCGGAATGAAATGGCAGATCTGGAGGAGATGGGGCTGATCATTCAGCCGCACACCTCGGCAGGCAGAATTCCCTCGGATAAAGGATACCGCGTATATGTCGATTATCTGATGGAGCAGAAAGAGCGGGAGGTAAAAGAACAGCAGGAGCTGCTGATCCAGAAGCAGGATAAGATGGAGCTGATGCTCAAACAGGTGGTCCGGGTGCTGGCAAACAATACCAACTATGCGACCATGATTACCACACCGCACTACCACACGACAAAGCTGAAATTTATTCAGCTTTCCGCTATCAGCGAGGATCAGCTTCTGGCGGTGGTCGTGACGGAAGGAAACATTGTAAAAAATAAAATGCTTCATTTCCGGCATGGACTGGACAGTGAGATGGTGCTGAAACTGAATATTCTGCTGAATACAAGTCTCAACGGGCTTGCGCTGGAGGAAATTAACCTTGGGATGATCACCAGGCTGAAGGAGCAGGCAGGTATCCACAGTGAGGTTGTAAGCCAGGTGCTGGATGCAGTTGCAGAAGCCATCCAGATGGACGAGGATGTGGAAATCTATACAAGCGGTGCGACAAATATCTTCAAATATCCGGAGCTGAGCGACAGCGGGCGCGCAAGCGAGCTGATCAGTACCTTTGAAGAAAAGAAGGAGCTGGCAAATCTGATCAATGAATCGATGGAAGAGGAAAACGGCACCGGCATCCAGGTATATATCGGAAATGAGGCACCTATACGGACGATGCGTGACTGCAGCGTCGTTACTGCGACCTATGAATTGGGCGAGGGTGTTCAGGGGACGATAGGTATTATCGGACCGAAGCGGATGGACTACGAAAAGGTGGTTGATTCGCTGAAAACCTTAAAGTCCCAGCTGGATACAATATTCGGCAGGGAATGACCATAGATTAGAAAAGGACAGAAAGGCAGGCGGTTGCATTGGCAGAAGAAAACATGGAAAAAGACATGGACGAAGCGATAGAAAACGAAGCGCAGGAGAAGGAAGCGCCGGAAACGGACGAAAATCTCTCGCAGCAGGAAGCTTCGGAACCGGCAGAGGAAGCAGATGCAAAGACATCGCAGAAAGAAAGTAAAAAGGACAAAAAAGACACGCAGATTGAGGAGCTGCAGGATCGCGTGAAGCGTCAGATGGCAGAATTTGACAACTTCCGCAAGCGCTCCGAAAAAGAAAAATCAAAGATGTTCGAGATGGGCGCAAAGAGTGTGATTGAGCAGCTTTTGCCTATTGTAGATAACTTTGAACGCGGGCTGGCGGCAGTCCCGGAGGAAGCAAGGGCGGATGCGTTTGTGGACGGGATGGATAAGGTTTACCGGCAGATGACAGAAATGCTCGGTAAGCTTGGTGTTAAGCCGATCGAGGCAGTAGGCTGTGAGTTCAATCCCGATTTCCACAATGCGGTGATGCATGTGGAGGAGGAAGAAACTGCAGAGAACACCATCACAGGGGAATTTTTAAAGGGCTATACCTACAAAGACCAGGTTGTAAGACACAGCATGGTAAAAGTAGCAAATTAAGCAACACCATAAAGAAACGAAACAGTTACAAGATTAAATGTTATATGAGCAGGAGGAATTTATTATGAGTAAAATTATCGGTATTGACTTAGGTACAACAAATAGCTGTGTAGCAGTTATGGAGGGCGGGAAACCGACCGTTATTACAAATACAGAGGGCGCAAGAACAACACCGTCTGTTGTGGCATTTTCCAAGACAGGTGAGCGTCTGGTAGGAGAGCCGGCAAAGCGTCAGGCAGTTACCAACGCGGACAAGACGATCTCTTCTATTAAGAGACATATGGGAACCGATTATAAAGTAGGCATTGACGGCAAAAATTATACGCCGCAGGAGATTTCCGCAATGATCCTGCAGAAGCTGAAAGGTGATGCAGAGAACTACCTTGGCGAGAAGGTAACCGAGGCAGTTATCACGGTTCCGGCATACTTCAATGACGCACAGCGTCAGGCAACAAAGGATGCGGGCAAGATTGCCGGTCTGGAAGTAAAGCGAATCATCAACGAGCCGACAGCGGCAGCACTGGCATATGGTCTGGATAATGAAAAAGAGCAGAAGATCATGGTATATGACCTGGGCGGCGGTACCTTCGATGTATCTATTATCGAAATCGGTGAGGGTGTTATCGAAGTACTTGCGACAAACGGCGACAACCGTCTGGGCGGCGACGACTTCGACCAGAAGATCACTGACTACATGATCGCTGAATTCAAGAAAGCAGAGGGTGTGGATCTTTCTGTTGACAAGATGGCGCTCCAGAGACTGAAGGAAGCGGCAGAGAAGGCAAAGAAAGAGCTGTCCTCCGCAACTACGACAAATATTAACCTTCCGTTTATCACGGCGACCGCAGAGGGACCGAAGCATTTTGATATGACGCTGTCCCGCGCAAAATTTGATGAACTGACACACGAACTGGTAGAGAGAACAACCATTCCGGTACAGAACGCGCTGAGAGATGCCGGCATTACGGCTTCCGAGCTTGGCAAGGTGCTGCTGGTAGGCGGTTCCACACGTATTCCGGCAGTGCAGGATAAGGTGAAGGCGCTGACCGGACATGAGGCGAGCAAGACACTGAATCCGGATGAATGCGTTGCAATTGGCGCAGCTATCCAGGGCGGTAAGCTGGCAGGCGATGCAGGCGCAGGCGATATCCTTCTGCTTGATGTTACTCCGCTGTCTCTTTCCATTGAGACCATGGGCGGCGTGGCAACCAGACTGATTGAGCGTAATACAACGATCCCGACGAAGAAGAGCCAGGTGTTCTCCACAGCAGCGGATAACCAGACTGCAGTAGACATCCACGTTGTACAGGGTGAAAGACAGTTCGCGAAGGATAACAAGTCTCTCGGACAGTTCCGTCTGGACGGAATCCCGCCTGCAAGACGTGGTGTTCCGCAGATTGAAGTTACCTTTGATATTGATGCAAATGGTATTGTAAATGTATCGGCAAAGGATCTTGGCACTGGCAAGGAGCAGCACATCACGATTACCTCCGGTTCCAACATGTCGGATGCGGATATCGAGAAGGCTGTAAAAGAAGCTGCTGAATTCGAAGCACAGGATAAGAAGCGCAAGGAAGCAATTGATACCAGAAATGATGCAGACGCGATGGTATTCCAGACCGAGAAGGCACTGGAAGAGGTTGGCGACAAGCTGGACGGCGCAGACAAGACAGCTGTGCAGGCAGACCTTGCGGCACTGAAAGGTCTGATTGAAAATTCAAATCCGGAGGATATGACGGATGCGCAGGTAGCAGAGATCAAGGCGGCAAAGGAAAAGCTGATGGAGAGTGCACAGAAGGTGTTTGCAAAGGTTTATGAGCAGGCACAGGGCGCAGCCGGTGCGGCAGGTGCAGGTCCGGATATGGGCGGTGCACAGCAGGCAGAATATTCGCAGCCGGATGATGATGTCATTGACGCGGACTACAAAGAAGTGTAAAATGAATGATGCTCAAATAGTAAGAAACGCCCGGTTCCCGCGGCACCGATTACCGGCAGAGAGTCCTCTGCCGGGCGGCAAAGCGGATCCGGGTATCTTGCGGTACAGGAATTCTGGAATTTGGTAATGATAGAAGCAGGTGAGGAAAAATGGCAGAGACAAAGAGAGATTATTATGAAGTCCTCGGTGTGGATAAAAATGCGGACGAGGCAGCGTTAAAAAAAGCATACAGACAGCTTGCGAAGAAGTATCACCCCGATATGAATCCGGGAGATGCGGAGGCGGAAAAGAAATTTAAAGAGGCATCGGAAGCATATGCCGTGCTGTCCGATCCAGATAAGCGCCGTCAGTACGATCAGTTTGGTCATGCAGCATTTGAACAGGGCGGCGGAGCAGGCGGATTCGGCGGATTTGACTTCAACAGCGCGGATATGGGAGATATCTTTGGGGATATTTTCGGGGATTTGTTTGGCGGCGGCAGCAGGCGGCGTGCAAGCAACGGACCGATGCGCGGTGCGAATCTTCGTGCTTCTGTGCGCATCACCTTCCAGGAAGCTGTTTTTGGCTGCGAGAAGCAGCTGGAGCTGAGTCTGAAGGATGAATGTACGACCTGTCACGGCACCGGCGCGAAGCCGGGAACCAGCCCGGAGACCTGCCCGAAATGCGGCGGAAGAGGGCAGGTAGTCATGACACAGCAGTCTCTGTTCGGCATGGTGCAGAATGTGACGACCTGTCCGGATTGCGGCGGCACCGGAAAAATTATCCGGGAAAAATGTACGGCATGCTCCGGCACCGGTTATACTTCCAGCAGGAAGACCATCAAGGTTACGATCCCGGCCGGTATTGATGATGGACAGAGTGTGCGCATTGCAGGCAGAGGAGAGCCGGGAAGAAACGGCGGTCCGCGGGGCGACCTTCTGGTGGAGGTTGTTGTGCAGCGCCATCCGATTTTCCAGAGACAGGACATGAATATTTTCTCTACAGCCCCGATTACCTTTGCGCAGGCAGCACTCGGAGGAGATGTCAAAATCAGCACGATTGACGGAGATGTCCTTTACAATGTCAAGCCGGGAACACAGACAGATACCAAGATCCGCCTGAAGGGCAAGGGTGTGCCGTCCCTGCGGAATAAGGCTGTGCGCGGCGACCAGTATGTCACCCTGGTGGTGCAGGTGCCGACGAAGCTGAGCGGCGAAGCAAAGGAGGCGCTGAGGGCGTTTGACGCGGCGACAGACCGCTCACTCGGACAGCCGGAGAGCAAGCCGGAGGCAGAAAAGCCGAAAAAGAAGGGCTTTATGGACAAATTAAAGGAAACATTTGAGGATTAAGCGATGAAGTATTATAAATATACTCTGAAAACGCGTTCCGAGGTGGAGGAGATTGTGATTTCCTTCCTGGCGGACGCGGGTGTTGAGGGCGTGGAGATAGAAGATAAGGTACCCCTGACGGAAGCAGACAAAGAGCAGATGTTTGTGGATATTCTGCCGGAGGGTGCGCCGGATGACGGTGTTGCTTATCTGAGTTTTTATGTAGAAGAGGGCGCAGACCGGGAGGCGCTTCTGGCGAGAGTAAAGGAAGAGCTGGATGATCTGCGCATGTTTATGGATATCGGAGAGGGTACGATTACCGAGAGTGAGACAGAAGATAAGGACTGGATCAATAACTGGAAGCAGTATTTCCATCAGTTTTACGTGGACGATATTCTTATTATCCCTTCCTGGGAAGAAGTAAAGGAAGAGGACAGGGATAAGATGATTATCCACATTGATCCGGGTACGGCGTTTGGCACCGGAATGCATGAGACGACACAGCTTTGTCTGCGGCAGCTTAAAAAATATGTGACACCGGATACAGAGCTTCTGGATGTAGGCACCGGCAGCGGTATTTTATCTATTGCTGCCCTGAAGCTTGGTGCGAAGCATGCGCTGGGAACTGACCTGGATCCGTGTGCGGCATCGGCAGTTGCCGAGAACCTGGAGGCGAACCAGATTTCTGCGGGAGCGATGGATATGGTGCTGGGCAATATTATTGACGATAAGACGGTGCAGGATACGGCAGGCTATGAAAAGTATGATATTGTGGTTGCCAATATCCTGGCGGATGTGCTGGTGGCGCTGACACCGGTGATCACGGCACAGATGAAGCCGGGGGCAGTGTATATCACTTCCGGTATTCTGGATGTGAAGGAAGACGTGGTTGTGCAGGCTGTGAAGGAAGCCGGTCTGTCTCTGGTGGAAGTGACGCGCCAGGGAGAGTGGGTGTCGGTAACAGCGAGAAAGAACGGAGAATAATGCATCATTTTTTTGCAGAGCCCTCGCAGATTGCGGGGAATACGGTCTGCCTGACAGGCAGTGACGTAAATCATATCAGAAATGTGCTCCGCATGGACGTGGGCGATCAGCTTACCGTGAGCGACGGGCAGAGCAGCCGCTTATATACCTGTCGCATTACGTCCGCGGAAAAAGATAAAATATGGGCAGCCATTGAAAGTGCCGGCGATTCGGGAACGGAGCTTCCGTCCAGAATCTGTCTCTTTCAGGGACTGCCTAAAAGTGATAAAATGGACTGGATTGTGCAGAAAGCGGTGGAACTGGGCGTCTGTGAAATTGTTCCGGTGGTGACAAAGCGCACGGTAGTAAAGCTGGACGCGAAAAAAGAGAAGGCAAGGTGTGCGCGATGGAGGAGCATCGCGGAGGGGGCGGCGAAGCAGTCGGGACGCATGATCGTGCCGCAGGTGAAGGAGCCGGTAAGCTTTGTGCAGGCGCTGCAATATGCGCAGGATATGCAGGTAAAGCTGATTCCTTATGAGCTTGCAGAAGGAATGGACAGGACGCGCAGAATGTTTTCGGAGCTTGTGCCGGGACAGTCTGTGGCGGTATTCATCGGTCCGGAGGGCGGTTTTGAGGAGTCTGAGGTTTTGCAGGCAGAACAGGCGGGCTTTGCGCGCATCACGCTTGGAAAACGCATTTTACGCACGGAGACAGCGCCGCTTGCAGTACTTGCCATGCTCGGTTACGTGCTGGAACAATGAAATATGGTAACTGTGAAAGTACTTTACAGTTACGTTAGGAGAATATATGGAAGCATATCTGGATAATTCGGCGACAACAAGGTGTATGGACAGCGTGAAGGATATTGTCGTGAAAGCAATGACAGAGGATTTTGGTAATCCGTCCTCGAAGCATGCAAAAGGTGTACAGGCGGAGCGGTATCTGCGGGAGGCGCGCGAAGAAATTGCGCGCACATTAAAGGTATCGGAAAAAGAGATTTATTTTACATCCGGCGGGACAGAATCGGATAACTGGGCCCTCATCGGTGCGGCGCTCGCGAACAGACGCGCCGGCAATCATATTATCACCACCGCTGTGGAACATGCTGCTGTTCTTCAGCCAATGGCGTATCTGAAGGAGCAGGGCTTTGAGGTGACATATCTTCCGGTGGACAGGCAGGGCTGCGTCCGTCTGGAGGATCTGCAGGCAGCATTGAAGAAAGAGACGATTCTCGTCTCAATGATGTATATTAACAATGAAGTGGGAACAAAAGAGCCGGTAGAAGAGGCGGCAAAAATCGTGAAGGAGTATAATCCGCAGATATTGTTTCATGTGGATGCCATCCAGGCATACGGAAAGTATCGTATTTATCCGAAAAGAACCGGTATCGATCTGCTTTCGGTGAGCGGTCACAAGATACACGGACCAAAGGGAACCGGCTTTTTATATATTGGTGAAAAGGTGAAGATAAAGCCGCTGATTCTGGGCGGCGGACAGCAGAAAGGTATGCGGTCCGGGACGGATAATGTGCCGGGGGCTGCCGGTCTGGGGCTTGCCGCCCGGGAAGCGTACAGCAGTTTTGAGGAAAAGCTCAGCCATCTTGCTGCCATAAAGGAGCGTTTTCTTCGCCGGGTCGCAGAGCTGCCGGATACGGTTGTACAGGGACAGGCGGCAGATGGCGGAGGTGCACCCCATATTGTCAGCGTGAGCTTTCTCGGTGTGCGCAGCGAGGTACTACTGCATGCGCTTGAGGAACGCGGCATCTATGTGTCGTCCGGTTCGGCGTGTTCGTCAAATAAAAAGCTGCCTGTGAGCACGGTATTAAAAGAGATGAAGCTTGAGAGCAGTCTGCTGGAATCGACCGTGCGCTTCAGCTTCAGCGTATTTACAACAGAAAAAGAAATTGATTATTGTCTGGAACAGCTTGAGGAGCTTCTGCCGATGCTGCGAAGGTTTACAAGGCATTAGAAACATATGGGTGCAGGAGGAGACCATGACATTTAAAACATTTTTAATCAAATATGGCGAGATCGGTATTAAGGGCAAGAACCGCTATCTTTTCGAGGAGGCGCTGGTAAAGCAGATCCGCCATGCCTTAAAGAAGGCGGAGGGCGACTTTGACGTGCGCAGGGAGCAGGGACGTATTTATGTGGACTGCCTGGGCGCATATGATTTTGAAGAGACGGTGGACGCGCTGAAGCATGTGTTTGGCGTGGTCGGCATCTGTCCGGTTGTTGTGACGGAGGACGAGGGCTTTGACGCGCTGGCGGAAACGGTTATTTCCTATATCGGGGAAATGTACCCGCAGAAAAACCAGACCTTTAAGGTCGATGCCAGACGGGCGCGTAAGAATTATCCGCGCACTTCCATGGAAATCAATGCCGATCTTGGCGAACGGATTCTGGAGGCGTTCCCGGGTATGCATGTGGATGTTCATACGCCTCAGATTATGCTGTCTGTGGAAATACGTGAAAAAATCTATATTTATTCCCGCATTATTCCGGGTGCCGGCGGAATGCCGGTGGGAACGAACGGAAAAGCAATGCTGCTGCTTTCCGGCGGCATTGACAGCCCGGTTGCCGGTTATATGATCTCCAAGCGGGGAGTAAAAATTGACGCGGTTTATTTTCATGCGCCGCCCTACACAAGCGAACGCGCAAAACAGAAGGTCATCGATCTTGCCCGGATTGTCTCACATTACAGCGGTCCGATCATGCTCCATGTAGTGAACTTTACAGACATCCAGCTTTATATTTATGAACAGTGTCCGCATGAGGAGCTGACGATTATTATGCGCCGCTATATGATGCGTATTGCCGAGCATTTTGCACAGGAGACAGGCTCTCTCGGACTGATTACCGGTGAGAGCATCGGTCAGGTGGCGAGCCAGACCATGCAGAGTCTTGCGGCGACAAACGAGGTATGTTCTATGCCGGTTTATCGTCCGCTTATTGGCTTCGACAAGCAGGAAATTGTGGATGTGTCTTTGAAAATCGGCGCCTATGAGACCTCTATCCAGCCGTTTGAGGATTGCTGCACCATTTTTGTGGCAAAACATCCTGTCACCAAGCCGAATCTCAATATCATCCGGCGGTCAGAGGGAAAGCTTGCGGAAAAAATTGATGATCTCGTAAAGACTGCGATTGAGACGACCGAGAAAATCTGGGTGGAGTAAGAAGTGAGCGGCATACGAGCTGTTAGGAGAGTTTTCGCAGAAATCCGGCTGTCATGTGTCTGGGAGTGGAAAACAAGGAAGCTCTGGGTGAAGTGAGAGGATGGCGCGGGGTGTGAGGAGAGAATTTGCGGGAATCTGGCTGTCGTGTGTCTGTAAGCGGACAATAGGCAGATTTTGCAGATTTTGCGAGCATAGCGACAGCTTTCGGAGCTTGTCTGAGCCTGCATAGCAGGCGAGTTTGCGCAGAAAGCTGTCAGATAGGCGGCGCAGCAAAATCAAAAAAGCAACGTGTCCGCGACAGACATAAGCAGTCAGATTCCTCATAATGAAAGCCCACGGATTGCTTCGTCCGATGGACTTCCGCAATCCTTCCCGCATTCGCAAATCGGTTTCTCGCCGCTGGCTCGCAACCTTTTTTGCTCATGTGGGTTAGCGTCTCTCATGCATGAGTGCTTGTGTGAGCAGGCTCACACCGCACTCCCGCATGGAGACCGGGCTTTCATAACAAGAAAACCTCCCGCGAGAGGGAGGTCGGCATTTGTCCGGCGAACCAGAAATTAACTGATGATGTAGGGCTTCAGGGCAGTCAGAACGGTTTCGATGTCGTCTTCTGCATGGATGTTTAATTCGATCGGCTTTGATAAGTCAAGACTAAAGATGCCCATGATGGACTTCGCATCGATAACGTACCTGCCGGATACAAGGTCGAAATCATAATCAAATTTTGTAATGTCGTTTACAAAGGATTTTACCTTGTCGATCGAGTTTAAAGAAATTTGTACTGTCTTCATTGCGAAAGACCTCCCTTAATTGTTTAATCAATTTTATCTGTAACTGCTTTGTACAGTTACTTTTATCTTACCGTTTGGAAAGGAAAAAGTCAAGATGAAAAAGAAAAAAGTGGCATTTCATAATCTGGGATGCAAAGTGAACGCATACGAGACAGAGGCGATGCAGCAGATGCTGCAGGCGCGCGGCTACGAAATTGTTTCATTTGACGAGCCCGCGGATGTCTATATCATCAATACCTGCACAGTTACAAATATTGCCGACCGGAAGTCGAGGCAGATGCTGCACCGTGCGAAGAAAATGAATCCACAGGCGATTGTAGTGGCAGCGGGCTGCTATGCGCAGGCGGCAGGCGAGAAACTTGCCGCAGACGGAGCGGTGGATATTGTTGTCGGAAACAACCGCAAGAAGGATATTGCAGATATCCTGGAGGAGTACGTACAGTCGCACGAAGCATGTCATCTGCTGGATGTCGCTCATGCGCCGGAGTATGAGACGCTCTCTATCACGGGGACGGCGGAGCATACCCGTGCCTATATTAAGGTGCAGGACGGCTGCAATCAGTTTTGCAGCTATTGTATTATTCCGTATGCCAGGGGGCGCATCCGCAGCCGTGCACTGCCGGATGTGTTAAAAGAGGTGGGTACGCTGGCAAAAAACGGTTACCAGGAAATTGTGCTTACCGGCATTCACTTAAGTTCCTACGGGAAGGAAAAAAAGGACGGTATCGGTCTTTTACAGCTTATTGAGGCGGTACACGAGGTGGAGGGAATCCGGCGCATCCGGCTTGGCTCTCTGGAGCCGCGTATTATTACTGAGGAATTTGCGGAGAAAATCAGCGCTCTGCCGAAAATCTGCCAGCATTTTCATCTATCTTTGCAGAGCGGATGCAATGAAACATTAAAGCGTATGAACCGTCATTATACGGCGGAGGAATATTATGAAAAATGTCTGCTGCTGCGCAGATATTTTGATCATCCCGCGTTGACGACGGATGTGATTGTCGGTTTTCCCGGGGAAACGGAAGAGGAATTTGCCGAAACCTGTGCTTTCCTGGAAAAAGTGAAATTTTATGAGACACATATCTTTAAATATTCCAGGCGCAGGGGCACGAAAGCCGCCGGGATGGATCATCAGATTACGGAGGAGATCAAAACGGAGCGCAGTAAGGTGCTGCAGGAGCTGAACCGGAAGAATATGGCGGAGTACGAGGCATATTTTCATGGCAGGCAGGTGGAGGTTCTGTTTGAGGAAAAAACAGTTATAGACGGCAGAGAATATTACAGCGGACACACGCGGGAGTATATTTCCGTAACGGTGCCGGCAGAGGGCAGAAAACTCAGAAATAAAATTTGTGATTGTATTTTATGAAACTCTGATGTAAAATAGAGCAAAAGGATGTTTGTTAAGGACGTGGAGAAATGGGAAAAATCAGTAACACACAATATTTTCGAATGAATATGGACACAGAAGTGCGGGTAAAGGATATTCTGGACGCCGTTTACAATGCCATGGTGGAAAAGGGCTACAATCCGGTCAATCAGATTGTCGGCTATATCATGTCGGGGGATCCTACCTATATTACCAGCCACAACAATGCGCGCGCTATGATCATGAAGGTAGAGCGCGACGAGCTGGTGGAGGAGCTTCTGCGCGAGTATATCAAAAACCGGTCATGACAGCAGAAAACAGATACCGGATCATGGGGCTGGATTTTGGCTCTAAGACCGTGGGCGTGGCAATCAGCGACGAGCTGCTGATTACCGCGCAGGGAATTGAGATTATCCGAAGAACGTCTGAAAATAAACTCCGGCAGACCTGTGCGAGAATTGAAACGCTGATCGGGGAATACAATGTAGGAAAGATTGTGCTTGGCTTTCCGAAGAATATGAATAATACGATTGGAGAACGTGCAGAGAAATCTCTGGCATTCAAAGAGATGCTGGAGAGAAGAACCGGTCTTTCTGTCATTATGTGGGACGAACGCCTAACGACCGTGGAGGCAAACCGTACTTTGATGGAGGGAAGGGTGCGCCGCGAAGAGCGGAAGAATTATGTAGATAAGCTGGCAGCCGTGTATATTTTGCAGGGCTATTTAGATTATCTTGCCATATCTCAGAGAACGGAGAAGTAAAATGGAAAAAATTTTATTTGAGATGGCAGATTCCGGGGAATCTGTAGAATTTTTTGTGCTGGAACAGACGAGAATAAATGGAACAAACTATATACTGGTCACCGATTCCGAGGAAGACGATGCAGAAGCGCTCATTCTGAAGGATTTGTCGGAAGACGGCGAGCAGGAAGCAATTTATGAGATCGTAGAAGATAATAATGAATTAGCGGCAATATCCAGGGTATTCAGTGAAATGCTGGAGGATATTGATATTTCGCTCTGATTAAAGAAAGGAGAATTTTTTGAAAAATATTAACAATTCCAAATTGAGGATCATTCCGCTCGGCGGTCTGGAGCAGATCGGAATGAACATAACTGCCTTTGAGTTCGAAGACAGTATTGTTGTGGTGGACTGCGGACTGTCTTTCCCGGAGGATGACATGCTCGGCATCGACCTGGTCATTCCTGATGTCACTTATCTGAAAGAAAATATCGACAAGGTAAAGGGCTTTGTCATTACACACGGTCATGAGGATCATATCGGTGCACTTCCGTACATCATCAAAGATATTAACGTGCCGATTTATGCCACCAAGCTGACGATGGGAATTATTGAAAATAAATTTACCGAGCACAATCTGTTAAAAACAACCAAGCGCAAAATTGTAAAGCACGGACAGTCCATTAATCTGGGCATGTTCCGCATTGAGTTTATCAAAACGAACCACAGTATCGCAGATGCGGCAGCTCTTGCCATTTATTCTCCGGCGGGAATCGTTGTCCATACCGGCGACTTCAAGGTGGATTATACGCCGGTGTTCGGTGATGCCATTGATCTGCAGCGTTTTGCGGAGATTGGAAAGAAGGGTGTGCTCGCGCTGATGTGCGACAGCACAAATGCGGAGCGGCAGGGCTTTACCATGTCTGAGCGCACCGTAGGCAGGACATTTGACAATATTTTTGCTGAGCACCGTAACACCCGTATTATCATTGCAACGTTTGCTTCCAATGTGGACCGTGTGCAGCAGATCATCAATTCTGCTTATAAGTACGGCAGAAAGGTTGTTGTTGAGGGAAGAAGCATGGTCAGCATTATTTCTACGGCTGCGGAGCTTGGCTATCTGAATATTCCGGACTATACGCTGATCGATATTGAGCAGATGAAAAATTATCCGGATGAACAGATGGTTCTGATTACCACCGGAAGCCAGGGCGAGTCGATGGCTGCTCTTTCACGGATGGCATCGGATATGCACCGCAAGGTTTCTATCAAGCCGGGCGATACGGTCATTTTCAGCTCACATCCGATTCCGGGTAACGAGAAGGCGGTTTCGAAGGTGATCAATGAGCTGTCGGCAAAGGGTGCCGATGTAATTTTCCAGGATGCCCATGTTTCCGGACACGCCTGCCAGGAGGAGATCAAGCTGATTTACTCCCTGGTACATCCGAAGTATGCCATTCCGGTGCACGGCGAATACCGCCATTTAAAGGCGCAGGCACAGCTCGCACAGAGCCTGGGCATTCCGAAGGAGCATATTTTTATCATGAAGAGCGGACAGGTTCTGGAACTGGATGAAACGGAGCCGGCAAAATTAAACGGGCAGGTGCAGACAGGCGCGATTCTGGTGGACGGACTTGGTGTCGGAGATGTCGGAAATATTGTACTCCGGGATCGGCAGCATCTTGCTGAGGACGGCATTGTGATCGTGGTTCTCACACTGGAGCGCTACACCAATCAAGTGCTTGCGGGACCGGATATTGTATCGCGCGGATTTGTTTATGTGCGCGAATCGGAGGATCTGATGGGAGAGGCACGCCAGGTGATTGAAGAGGCGCTTGTTTACTGTGAGACAAAGCACATTTCCGACTGGAGCAAGATTAAGAATACCATTCGCGATGAGCTTAACAATTTTATCTGGAAAAAGACAAAAAGAAGTCCGATGATCCTGCCGATTATCATGGAAGTTTAACGGAGAGCAGTTATGCAGGATAATGTAGAAATTTATACAAAGGCACTGATACGTGTCATTCAGGACAGCCGGGAATACCGCGCTTTCTGCCGGGCGAAAAACAAGCTGTCCGGTATGCCGGAGCTGAAAAAGCAGATTGACGCTTACCGGGCGCAGGCTTACCGCCTGCAGCATGAGGGCGATACGGAAACACTGTATGACAGAGTGCAGGAATTTAATATGCAGCATGCGCAGTTCCGTAAGGATCCGCTGGTAAATGAATATCTGAGCAGTGAGCTTGCGGTCTGCAGAATGCTTCAGAAGGTGGCGGCGGGGCTTTCGGAGGCGCTGGACCTGGATCTGGATGAAGTGGCACAGGAAATCCGTTCTTAAAGAAGGGGGATGCTTATGCAGACCAGACGGATACTGACAGGTATATTGATGTTTCTGATAAAGCTTCTTTTCGCGGCGGTCATCGCAGTGGGAATTTATCATCTCGGGGAGTATGCCTATTATTTTGGACATAGTCTTTATGATAATGTGAGCGTATCCGATCCGCCGGGCAGGGATGCCGCAGTGGTGATTCCGGAGGGCAGCAGTGTCGGTCAGGTGGCAGAGCTTCTGGAGGCAAGAGGGCTGATCAGGGATGCAAAGGTTTTTTGCGTACAGGAGCGCCTTTCCAGATATCATGGGCAGATGAAGGCGGGAGACTACGTGCTGAATACGTCGCAGAATGCCGCGGAAATGCTGGCTGTTTTATCCGGAAATGAAGAAGACTTGTCAGAGAATGAGGACGATGAATGATTGTAGAAGAACGAATGACAGCGTATCTGGATTCACTGGACACTGGAAACGGTGAATTTCTGGATGAGCTGGAGCAGCAGGCAAAAAAGGATGGCGTGCCGGTTATCCGGCGTCAGATGCAGAGCTTTCTGAAGGTACTCCTGCGGATGAAGCGCCCCCGGCGCATTCTGGAGGTAGGCACGGCGGTCGGGTTTTCTGCGATTCTGATGTGTGAAAATACACCGCCGGGTACAACTGTTACGACAATTGAAAAATATGAAAAGCGGATTCCCCAGGCTAAGGAGAATTTTGCGCGGGCGCGCATGTCAGGGCGCATTACTCTGCTGGAGGGAGATGCTATGGAACGATTAAAAGAGCTGGAAGGCTCTTTTGATTTTATTTTTATGGACGCTGCAAAGGGACAGTATATTTATTTTCTGCCGGAGATTTTGCGCCTTCTGGAGCCTGAGGGAATTCTGGTGTCAGATAACGTGCTCCAGGAAGGAGATCTGATTGAGTCGCACTTTGCGGTAGAGCGCCGGAACCGGACAATCTATAAACGGATGCGGGAGTATCTGTATGAGCTGAAGCACAATGAACAGCTGCTGACAACGATTGTCCCGGTCGGGGATGGGGCGGCAGTGAGCGTGAAGAAAGGATTATCATGAAAAAACCAGAACTTTTGATACCGGCAAGCAGCCTTGAGGTACTGAAAACAGCTGTTATTTTTGGGGCGGATGCCGTATACATCGGCGGAGAGGCTTTTGGGCTTCGCGCGAAGGCGAAAAACTTTTCTATGGAAGAGATGCGCGCGGGAATTGCATTTGCACATGCATACGGCGTAAAGGTGTATGTGACGGCGAATATTCTGGCGCATAATGACGATCTTGCCGGGGTGGAGGATTATTTCCGGGAGTTGAAAGATATACGCCCGGATGCGCTGATCATTGCTGATCCGGGTGTTTTCCGGATCGCTAAGCGGATTTGTCCGGAAATCGAGATTCACATCAGCACCCAGGCAAACAATACAAATTATGAGACGTACCGTTTCTGGCATGAACTGGGAGCGAAGCGGGTAGTGTCTGCACGTGAGCTGTCTCTTTCAGAAATTAAGGAGCTGCGTGCGAATATTCCGGAGAATCTGGAAATAGAGACTTTTGTACACGGCGCAATGTGTATTTCGTATTCGGGAAGATGCCTTCTGAGCAATTATTTTACCGGAAGGGATGCCAATCAGGGTGCCTGCACGCACCCGTGCCGCTGGAAATATGCCGTTGTAGAGGAGACGCGCCCCGGACAGTATCTTCCGGTATACGAAAATGAGCGTGGAACCTTTATCTTTAATTCTAAGGATCTTTGTATGATTGAGCATATACCGGATCTTTTTGATGCCGGGATAGACAGCTTTAAGATAGAGGGGCGTATGAAGACAGCGCTCTATGTGGCGACTGTGGCGCGCACTTACCGGAAGGCGATTGACGATTATCTGGAATCTCCGGCGAAATATACGGAAAATATGCCATGGTACCGGCAGCAGATAGCAAGCTGCACCTATCGCCAGTTTACAACGGGCTTTTTCTATGGAAAGCCGGATGAGAGCGCTCAGATTTACGACAGCAATACTTATGTGAAGGAATATACCTACCTTGGCATCGTGGAGGCAGTGCAGGACGGTGCCTGCTGTATTGAGCAGCGGAACAAATTCTCCGTCGGTGAGGAAATTGAAATCATGAAGCCGGATGGGGCAAATGTATTGGCATCTGTCGTTTCTATCACCGATGAAGAGGGTACTTCCATGGAAAGTGCTCCGCATCCGCAGCAAAAGCTGAAGGTGCGCCTGTCTGAGACGGCGCAGCAGTATGATCTGCTGAGAAGAAAAGAGCAGCAGTAGGATGTGTGATACGGATGCGGCAGAGAATTATACAGATTATAGGATTATAGAAGGAAAGCAGAGCATATGGCAGGTAAAAAAGAGTTGGATGTAGTAGAAGTTATGGAAATTCTGGATAAGAGCGAGAATTACCGGCTGCTGTTTACGGAATACCGCAGTGCGATTATGGAGATTGAAACAAAGCTGCGTGTGCTGGACAATGAGCTTTCTATTGACCGGGACAAAAATCCGATTGAAACAATACATACCCGCCTGAAAAGCCCGGAAAGTATTCTGGAGAAAATGAGGCGCAAAAATTATCCTCTGACGATAGAGAGTATGCGGACAAATCTGCTGGATATTGCCGGAGTGCGGGTTATCTGTGATTTCATAGATGATATTTATAAGCTTGAGCAGCATCTGTGCAGTCAGAATGATATTACAGTTATCCGCCGGAAGGATTACATCGAAGAGCCGAAGCCAAATGGTTACCGGAGCCTGCATCTGGTTGTGTCAGTGCCGATTTTTCTGACCAGTGGTCCGAAGGAAATTCCGGTGGAGGTACAATTCCGGACAATGGCGATGGATTTCTGGGCAAGTCTGGAGCATAAGCTGAAATATAAGAAGGATATCAGTGAGGCGACAGACGCTGCTGCCAGACTGAAGGAATGCGCGGATAAGGCATTTGCTCTTGACAGGGAAATGATGCGGATCCGCTCAGATATTGATGAGATGGAAAGTGAAAAGTCTTGAGGATGCATAAAGCATCCCCGGGACTTTTTTGTATGCTCATTATTTATTTTTTTCTGCTTCCGCCATTTTCATAGCGCGCACTTTCAGCGGCAGACCAAACAGGGTGATAAAGCCGCTTGCGTCGTGGTGGTCGTAGAGATCTCCGGTTGTGAAGGAAGCGAGAGATTCGTTGTACAGGCTGTACGGGGAGGTAGTGCCTGCCTTAATGATGTTGCCCTTGTACAGCTTGAATTTTACTTCGCCGGTCACATATTTCTGGGTGCTGTCCACGAAAGCCTGGATTGCCTCGCGCAGCGGTGTGAACCATTTTCCTTCATAGACGATC
>DKTR01000129.1:5444-18392 GCA_002473385.1 Lachnospiraceae bacterium UBA7225 | reverse complement strand
GCTGAAGATTCCGAGAAGTTATTATTCTGAAAAGGAGGACAAAACAATGAAATATGTATGCAACGTATGCGGATGGGAATACGACGAAGAAGCAGGATGCCCGGATGAGGGAATTGAACCGGGAACGAAGTGGGAGGATCTTCCGGAGGATTTTGCATGCCCGCTCTGCGGTGTAGGCAAAGAAGACTTTAGCGAAGCATAAACGGACATACCCCTGCATACGCTGTAAAAAGACGGTGCAGGGGTTTTTATATGAAAAAGCATAGTTCTTCAAAGGAGCTGGTAATCGCCGGAATTTTCTTCCTGGGATTTCTTCTGGGAATCTTATTTGTAAATCTGTGGGGAAACACCTATCTGAAAGAAAATGACATTCTTAATGAATCAATGCTGACCTCCCTGAAAAATACTGAGATTGATAAACAGGCGCTCTTTGTCCACATTCTGCTGCTGAGGGGAAAGGCGTTTCTGATTCTTGCACTGCTTGGTCACACCGCAGTGGGCATTCCGGTGCTTGCAGCCGCTCTCTGCTGGGGTGGATTTGCGGCTGGGATGTTTCTGAGCATTTTTGTGATACGCATGAATCTGCTGGGAATTCTGCTTTTTCTGGCATCTATTCTGCCGCAGGCATTTGTCTATGTGCCGCTTGTCTGGATGATGGCGCAGGCAATTCTGGAACGCGGTATAAGACGGTTTCGCAGCAGAAAGGTACTGGAAGCGTGGGGTGAGGAGAAGCCTTATATGCAGACAATGGGACTTTGCGTGGCGCTGCTTCTGGTGGGTGCTTTGCTGGAGAGCAGCGCCGGTCCATGGCTTCTGCAGCAGGCCGTAAATTATTTTTTTTAGAAATTTCAGACGGATTTTACCAGATATAGTGGTATACATAATTTCCGGCTCCGATATTTTGTGGAAACCGCAGAAAATCGCATATTCAAAGGAAAAATGAGCAAAAAAAGGCATTGATTTTCTCGGAAAAACCACATATAATGTTTACATAAATAACGATTCTGGGGAGAATTATAAGGGGAGCGTGACTCTTATTTTTTTGCGGCCAGAGGTATGATAAAAACGTCCGGCGGGCGTTTTTCGCTGCCCAGGTATCCGGAGGGAGATGCCAGTGGCAGATCCTGTAGGTATGCCGGGAGCCGCGGATGTAACACAAAAGAAAGATGAGATTATGAAATATGGGTATGACTAGAGATCTGGCTCCTCAATTACAGCAGAATATGAGCCAGTTTGCACGCTATCTGGCAGAGGAAAAAAATGCGTCGAACAGTACGGTGATGTCCTACCAGAGGGATTTGAAAAAATTATTTCAGTATCTGTGCGAAAAAGGTGTGGAAAACGTACAGGATATTACAGCTACCAGTTTGAATTCTTACATTTTGCAGATGGAGAAGGAAGGATTTTCGACGTCTTCCGTGTCGCGCACAATCGCGTCCATCCGCGCTTTTTTTCATTATCTTCTGAAAATGAAGGTGATAACAGAGGATCCGAGCGAGTACCTGAAGGCACCGCATGTGGAGAAAAAAACGCCGGAGATCCTGACGCTGGAGGAGATGGTGCAGCTTTTGGACCAGCCGGAGACAGATTCAGCGAAAGGCATCCGTGATAAAGCGATGCTGGAGTTGCTTTACGCTACCGGCATGCGTGTTTCTGAGCTGATCTCGCTGAAGATGCCGGAGGTCAATATGGCAATGGAATATGTGCTGTGCCGTGATCACGAAAAGGAGCGCGTGATTCCATTCGGAACAGAGGCAGAGAAGGCATTGAAGCGGTATATGGAAGAGAGCCGTAATGTGCTGCTCAAAGGGAAAGAGAGCGAATATCTTTTTGTGAACTGTTCCGGAAAATCCATGAGCCGCCAGGGCTTCTGGAAGATTATCAAATTTTATTCAGCACGGGCGGGCATCACGAAGGATATCACGCCGCACACCCTGCGGCATTCTTTTGGTGCGCATCTGGTGCAGAACGGTGCCGATCTGAGAGCAGTGCAGGAAATGATGGGGCATTCTGATATTTCCACCACGCAGATTTATATGGATATGAACGTCAGAAGAGTGCGCGAGATTTATGCAAAGGCACATCCGAGAGGATAGCGGGTTATCAGACAAAAAGCAGCCGGAGGGTTTTTGAAAACCTTCCGGCATTTTGCTTGGCGATGTCTTTAACACATGCGGTAGATGTCGTAGATCAGCTCCTCGGATTCTTTCCAGCCAAGGCAGGCATCGGTGATGGATTTTCCGTAAATGTGTTCGCCGCAGCCGATTTTCTGGTTGCCTGGCTCAAGATAACTCTCGATCATGACACCTTTAATCAGCTCCTTCAGGCGTGGGTTTAAACTGCGGTTGCTCATAACTTCCTTCACAATGCGCACCTGTTCCTGGTACTGCTTGTTGGAATTGGAGTGGTTTGCGTCAATGATAGCTGCCGGGTTGGCAAGCTCACGCTCGTCGTACATATGCAGCAGACGGATCAGATCCTCATAATGGTAGTTTGGAATGGAATTTCCGTGCTTATTTGTCGCACCGCGCAGGATAACGTGTGCGAGCGGATTTCCGTGTGTGGAGACCTCCCATCCGCGGTAAATAAAGTCGTGCGAAGCCTGGGCGGCAACGACAGAGTTCAGCATAACAGAAAAGTCGCCGCTGGTGGGGTTTTTCATACCGGCCGGCACGTCCATGCCGCTGGTCGTCATGCGGTGATGCTGATCCTCCACAGAGCGTGCTCCGATAGCAACGTAGGAGAGCAGATCGGCGAGATACCAGTAGTTTTCCGGGTAGAGCATCTCATCGGCGGAGGTAAGCCCGGTCTCTTCGATAACGCGCAGGTGAAGCTTGCGGATAGCAATCAGCCCGGCAAGCATATCCGGTTTTTTTTCAGGATCCGGCTGGTGTACCATGCCTTTGTAGCCCTCACCGGTGGTGCGGGGTTTGTTTGTATAAATGCGCGGAATCAGAATCAGCCGGTCGGCAACCTTTTCCTGCACGGCAGCAAGACGGTTTACATAATCCATGACAGATTCCTCATTGTCTGCAGAGCAGGGTCCGATGATTACCAGAAATTTTTTCGAGGCGCCGGTGAATACTTCTTTGATTGCGGTGTCGCGCTGTACTTTTATGGAAGCAGCTCTTTCGGAGACCGGGAACTGCTTTTTAATTTCTGCCGGAATCGGCAGCTTTTTTATAAATGTGAAGCTCATAATTTCCTCCCGTTGGTACAGATATGATGTTGGGGCGGGGCCCAGGGGCTTTCACCCCCATGTGAGCAGGCTCACGTGAGTTAAGACCTTTTGACCCTGGCATCATTATATACGAAAAGTATATAAAAAACCAGCATTAAATTTTGCTTGATGAAAATAAGAAGATTTTGTATACTGGACACATAGAATTTATATTTTACAGAGGTGTGTAGCGTGTCGAATATCAAAAAACCATATTTCCCGATGTTTGTGGATTTGAGTAAGAAGCGTGTGTTTGTGGTCGGAGCAGGAACCATCGCAAAACGGCGCATCCGTTCGCTCTGTGATTTCGTGGACTGTGTAACGGTAATCGCGCCGGAGGTGAATCCGGAGCTGAATAAGCTGGAAAAAGCAGGGAAAATACGGATCCTGCGGAAGAAATATGAGAGCAGCGATATTTATGATGCCGAGCTGGTGATTGCGGCGACCAATGACCATAAGATCAATGAAGACATCTACCGTGTCTGCCGGGAGCGGGGGATACTGGTGAATGTCTGCAGTGACAAGAACAAATGTGACTTTTATTTTCCGGGGCTGGTTACCAGAGAGGACGTTGTGGTCGGTGTGACGGCAAACGGAGCAAATCACAAGCGGGCAAAAGCCGTGACAGAACAGATTGGGGAGATGCTGCAGAAATGTTAGTGAAAATATATACAGACGGTGCCGCACGCGGAAATCCCGACGGACCGGGCGGATACGGCGCTATTTTGCATTATACGGATACGAAGGGTGTGCTGCATGAGCGTACCTTCAGCCGCGGGTATCAGAAGACAACAAATAACCGCATGGAGCTGATGGCGGCGATCGTCGCTCTGGAGGCGCTCACAAAACCCTGTCAGGTGGAGCTTTATTCGGACTCAAAATATCTTACGGATGCCTTCAATCAGCACTGGATCGAGGGCTGGCAGAGAAAGGGCTGGAAACGCGGAAAAAATGAACCGGTGAAAAATGCAGAACTCTGGAAGCGTCTTCTGGCGGCAATGGAGCCGCATAAGGTTTCTTTCATCTGGGTAAAGGGCCATGACGGGCATGAGCTAAATGAGCGCTGCGATATGCTTGCCACTTCGGCGGCAGACGGCGGGGAACTCGCCGTGGACGACGGAGGTTACTGTTCAAATGCCACTGTTTTGCGAGACGTTCAGGTGCAGAATTGCACCTGAATCCCGAAGGCAGCAGCGCCAAAATGCGGTGAAAGCGCATTTTGTGTTGCCATGCATATGAGAAAAATCTGCGGAAGTGTTGCATTCTGCCGCCCGGCATGATATAGTTAAGGATAGCCTAAAACAGGAAAATCTGAGGAGAATATTTATGGGAATTTACGAGGAACTGGTTGCCCGCGGCCTGATCGCGCAGGTGACAAATGAAGAAGAAATCAAAAAGATGGTTAATGAGGGCAAGGCGACTTTTTACATCGGCTTTGATCCGACAGCGGACAGTCTGCATGTCGGTCATTTTATGGCGCTCTGTCTGATGAAGCGTCTGCAGATGGCAGGAAACCGGCCGATTGCACTGCTTGGCGGCGGAACCGGCATGGTGGGTGATCCCTCCGGAAGAACGGATATGCGCAAGATGATGACGACAGAGACCATCAATCACAATATTGAGTGTTTTAAAAAGCAGATGAGCCGCTTCATTGAATTCGGTGAGGGCAAGGCAATGATGGTAAATAACGCCGACTGGCTGACAAATCTGAATTATATAGAATTTTTGCGTGAGGTAGGACCGCATTTTTCGGTTAATAATATGCTGCGTGCGGAATGCTATAAGCAGAGAATGGAAAAAGGCTTAAGCTTTCTGGAATTTAACTACATGATTATGCAGAGCTATGACTTTCTGGAACTGTACAGGCGCTATGGCTGCAATATGCAGTTTGGCGGAGACGACCAGTGGAGCAATATGCTTGGAGGCACGGAGCTGATCCGGCGCAAGCTTGGCAAGGATGCCCATGCCATGACGATCACGCTGCTGTTAAATTCCGAGGGTAAAAAGATGGGTAAGACGCAGTCTGGCGCAGTCTGGCTCGATCCCGAAAAGACCTCTCCGTATGAGTTTTATCAGTACTGGAGAAATGTGGCGGATGCCGATGTCCTGAAATGCATCCGTATGCTCACCTTCCTTCCGCTTGAGGAGATTGATGCAATGGACAAATGGGAGGGCAGCCAGCTCAACAGGGCGAAAGAGATTCTGGCGTATGAGCTGACAAAGCTGGTACATGGCGAGGATGAGGCAAAAAAGGCAGATGAGGCAGCAAAGGCACTGTTTGCGGGCGGCGGCAGGAGTGAAAACGTGCCGACCACTGTATATCCGAAGGCGGATCTGGATGCCGGGAAGGATATTTTAAGTCTTCTGGTGGAAACGAAGCTTTCCGCGAGCCGTTCTGAGGCGAGAAGACTGGTGCAGCAGGGAGGCGTTACGGTGAACGACGTAAAGGTTGCGGCACTTGATCGCATCTTTACGACGGCGGATCTGGATGCAGACGGCGTGCTGCTGATTAAAAAAGGCAAAAAGGGGTATCATCAGATCAAAGCAGAATAGGAGGTATTCTCATGGCTTTTATAACATATCTGATACAGATGATCGTGAAAATGATTCTGGTGGGTGCAGTGGCGCTTTGCGGCATCCGGCTTGGAAAGTATCTGCGCGACCGCAAGGACGCAAAATCAGCTGCGGAAAAGGAATAGAGACTGCGCAGAAATAACGATGTGATGTAATTCGAAAGAAATTGAATGGTTACGATGTAATTTTGAGGAGGAAAGATTGTGAAGCAATACGGTGTGAACGAACTTAGAAAAATGTTTTTGGATTTTTTCCAGAGCAAAGGCCATCTGGCAATGAAGAGCTTTTCTCTGGTACCGCATAATGACAAGAGCCTTCTGCTCATTAATTCTGGTATGGCTCCTTTAAAGCCGTATTTTACCGGGGCGGAAATTCCGCCGCGCAGAAGGGTGACAACCTGTCAGAAATGTATCCGCACCGGCGATATTGAGAATGTTGGCAAGACGGCGCGGCACGGTACGTTTTTCGAGATGCTTGGAAACTTTTCTTTTGGGGATTATTTCAAGCATGAGGCGATTGCATGGTCCTGGGAATTTCTCACGGAGGTTGTAGGACTTGATGCAGACCGTCTGTATCCGTCGGTTTATCTGAAGGACGATGAGGCATTTGATATCTGGAATAAGGAAATCGGCATTCCGGCGGAGCGCATTTTCCGTTTTGGAAAAGAGGACAATTTCTGGGAGCACGGCGCAGGTCCCTGCGGTCCGTGTTCGGAGATTTATTATGACCGTGGAGAGAAGTACGGCTGCGGCAAGCCGGGCTGTACGGTAGGCTGCGACTGCGACCGCTACATCGAGGTGTGGAACAACGTATTCACCCAGTTTGAGAATGACGGAAACGGCAATTACGAGGAACTGCAGCAGAAAAACATTGATACCGGCATGGGGCTGGAGCGTCTTGCTGTTGTTGTGCAGGATGTAGATTCTATTTTTGATGTAGACACGATTGAGGCACTGCGCAACAAGGTTTGCGAGTTCGCTCATACCGAATATAAGACGGACGAAAATAAGGATGTTTCTATCCGTCTGATTACGGATCATATCCGTTCCGCTACTTTCATGATTTCCGACGGCATCATGCCGACGAACGAAGGCAGAGGCTATGTGCTCCGCCGTCTGATCCGCCGTGCAGCGCGCCACGGAAGGCTGCTTGGCATTTCCGGCAAGTTCCTGTCTGAGCTGAGTGCGACTGTGATCGAGGGCTCAAAAGACGGTTATCCGGAGCTGGAGGAAAAGAAAGACTTTATTTTCAAGGTGCTGACGCAGGAAGAGGATAAATTCAATAAAACGATTGATCAGGGCTTAAGCATTCTGGCAGGCATGGAGAGCAGAATGGAAGCAGAGGGGACAAAGACACTGTCCGGCAGAGAAGCATTTACTCTGTATGATACCTATGGTTTCCCGCTGGATCTGACGAGGGAAATCCTTGAAGAGAAGGGTTATGCGATCGACGAAGAAGGCTTTAAGGCGGCGATGGAGGAGCAGCGCACCAAGGCAAGAAATGCCCGTGAGGTGACGAATTACATGGGTGCGGATGCTACCGTTTATGATGAAATCGACCCGTCTGTGACGACAGAGTTTACCGGTTATGACGGACTGGAATGTACTTCAAAGATTACCGTTCTGACGACAGAGAAAGAGATTACTGAGGCGGTGTCTGACGGCGAAAATGCCACGATTTTTGTGGAGCGGACGCCGTTCTACGCGACAATGGGCGGTCAGGAGGGCGATACCGGTGTGATCCGCACAGCGGACGCTGAATTTGAGGTAGAGGATACTATCAGGCTGCTCGGCGGAAAAGTGGGTCATGTTGGAAAAGTGACAAAGGGCATGTTCAAAGTGGGTGATACTGTTATGCTGTCGGTCGCTTCGAAGAAGCGCTCGGATACCTGCAAAAACCACAGTGCGACGCATCTGCTGCAGAAAGCACTGAAAACAGTGCTCGGTGCGCACGTAGAGCAGAAGGGCTCCCTTGTTACACCGGACAGACTGCGCTTTGACTTTGCACATTTTGCCCCGATGACGGCGGAGGAAATTGCAAAGACGGAGGCGCTCGTGAATGAACAGATCGCGGCAGCGCTTCCGGTTGTCACACAGGTGATGAATCTGGAAGAGGCGAAGAAAACCGGTGCGATGGCGCTTTTCGGAGAGAAATATGCGGAGGATGTGCGCGTGGTTTCTATGGGAGATTTCTCAAAAGAGCTGTGCGGCGGTACGCATGTCTCCAACACGGGCGTGATCACAACCTTTAAAATTGTTTCGGAATCCGGTATTGCGGCTGGTGTGCGCCGTATCGAGGCGCTGACAGGCGACGGTGTATTTGCATACTATCATAATCTGGAGCAGCAGCTTGCTGAGGCGGCGAAGGCAGTAAAAGCTACTCCCGCGACATTGCTTGACCGTCTGCATCACCTCACGGAGGAGCTGAAGGCAGCGCAGAGCGAGGCAGAATCCTTAAAGAGCAGACTGGCAAAGGACGCTCTTGGTGATGTTATGAATGACGTGAAAGAAGTAAAGGGCATCAGGCTTCTCGCTGCAAAGCTTGAGGGTGTGGATATGAATGGTCTGCGTGATCTTGGCGACCAGTTAAAGGAAAAGCTTGGCGAAGGTGTCATTGTTCTTGCAAGCGTTAACGAAGGAAAGGTGAGCCTGCTTTCCATGGCAACGGATGGTGCCCAGAAGCAGGGAGCACATGCCGGAAACCTTATTAAAGGAATTGCCGCATTGGTTGGCGGCGGCGGTGGAGGCCGTCCGAATATGGCACAGGCAGGCGGAAAAAATCCGGCAGGCGTGGACGATGCGCTGGCAAAGGCTGCCGAAGTGCTGGAGAGTCAGATTAAATAAATAGTAATAATTTGATTCGAAATAGGATTTTGCCAAAATAACCTTACTGATTAGTTGCTTTCAAAGTTGGAGAGAGTAATCAGTAAGGTTTTTTAAGAATTACGAAGAGGAAAAGGAGCAAAAGACCAGTGAACATAATTAGCTTGTTTAGTGGATGCGGTGGTCTTGATTTAGGATTTGAAAAAGCTGGATTTCATATTCCGGTTGCAAATGAATTTGATAAAACTATATGGGCTACGTTTAAAGCGAATCATCCTAATACACATTTGATAGAGAGAGATGTAAGGCAGATATCCAGAGAGGATATAGAGCAATTTATAGATGGGGAAGTTGATGGTATAATTGGAGGACCACCATGTCAATCGTGGTCAGAAGCAGGTTCACTAAAAGGAATAAAAGATGCAAGAGGGCAGCTGTTCTTTGATTACATTAGAATTTTAAAGGAATTCAGACCAAAGTTCTTCTTGGCAGAAAATGTAAGCGGCATGCTTGCAAACAGACATTCTGAAGCTGTTCAGAATATATTGAAAATGTTTGATGAAGTTGGCTATGATGTGTCATTTACTTTAGTAAACGCGAAAGATTATGGTGTGGCAGAAGAGAGAAAACGTGTATTTTATATTGGATTTAGAAAGGACTTAAATATAGAATTTGGATTTCCGAAAGGATCTACTAAGGATGATAATAAAAAGCTAACTTTAAGAGATATTATTTGGGATTTGCAAGATACAGCAGTTCCGTCGGGACCTAAGAATCATCATAATCCAGATGCTATAAATAATAATGAATACTATACGGGAGCATTTTCACCAATTTTTATGAGTCGGAACAGGGTGAAATCATGGGATGAGCAAGCATTTACAGTACAAGCATCGGGAAGGCAATGCCAATTGCATCCTCAGGCACCTAAAATGGTCAAAGCTGGTAAGAATGATTGCCGTTTTGTAGAAGGTAAAGAAAATCTGTATAGGCGAATGACTATTAGAGAAGTTGCAAGAGTTCAAGGATTTCCGGATGATTTTAAATTTATTTATGAGGATACTAATACTGCATATAAGATGATAGGAAATGCTGTACCAGTTAATTTAGCATATGAAATAGCAGATGCAATTAAGAAATACCTTGAAGGAAATGCTGCTGAAGTGGAGATAGACAACGAGGTAATAGATGCAAAGGAGGTTAATGAAAAAAAAGTGAGTACAAAGAGTAATGATCAAGGGCGGGCATACGAATATGCGTGGATAAAGACATTGTATGAGGCGTTGCATAAATTAAGAAAAACAAGAATAGTAGAGAATTCAAGTTTGGCAGCTAATGAAAGAGCGTGGGCGACTATGGATGATGACATGAAAGAAATATTTATGATATCAGCAAGTGCTGCTCTCGATACGGTTCTTGAGCTTGAACCAAGGTTGTCAGAAAAGGGTGATGATGAACTTACACTTGAATTTCAAAAGGATGATAAAGGCAGAAAAGGGGATGTTAGAGATATTGTTATTAAACGAGATGATATTGATTGGGAAATTGGCTTAAGCATCAAGCACAATCACGATGCTATTAAACACAGCAGATTAAGCCATAAGCTGGATTTTGGAAAAGAGTGGTTTGATATACCTTGTAGTGAAGCTTACTGGGATGCTATAGATCCTATTTTTGAAATGCTGGATGAGGAAAAGGAAAATGGATCAAGATGGTCAGAAATTGCAGACAAAGATCAGAAAGTGTATATTCCACTGCTTCAGGCATTTATGGATGAAGTCAATAGAGCGTATAAAGAAAATAAATTAATGCCAAGGAAGATGATAGAATATCTTATTGGGCTGGAGGATTATTATAAAATAGTAAGCAGGGATAATAAACGTCTTACAATGATTCATACATTTAATATGCATGATACATTGAACAAACCGGGTAAAAATAAGATTTCTGCTATCACAGTCCCGATCGTTGAACTACCGTCTAGACTTGTCGCATTGGAGTTTAAACCAGGGAGTAGTAATACTGTAGAGATGTACCTTGATAATGGATGGCAGTTAAGTTTTAGAATTCATAATGCCGATACAAGGGTTGAGACGAGTCTTAAATTTGATGTGCAGTTTATTGGTATGCCTATATCAGTACTTAATATTGAATGTAAGTGGCATTAGAATAGTATAAAAAAGACTGACAGACAGTGGAATGGAAATTCGCCACAATCTGTCAGTCTTTTTGATATTAGCTTTGTCATTTCAAAAGCTCGTAGAAGCCTTCCGGACGATTTTTGATGTCCTTCATATTGTTGTAAATGAGACTGCAGTAATCCTGCACTGTCTTATAGTACGGGGAGGAAGCGTCATCCTTTGTGTAGAAACTGCCGTTGGCTCCCCAGTAGCCATTTGCTGTAAATACCGGTACCTCTTCGGCAAAGTCCAGCAGGTATTTCTGATAGCCTGTCATAGGAAGGTTACAGTTCTCAAACAGAATGCTCTGCAGGAAATTCATGCTGGTTTTTTCGTATTCTTTTGCCGGCAGATCATAATTTGACCAGAGAATAAATGGAATGGCGTAGCGCTTCATCATTTCTTCCTCATCCCAGTTCTGATAAGTTCCATCGGTAATACTGTTCAGAAAATCTGTGTTCATATTTGGCTGATGGTCGCCAAGATACAAAATGACAGTTGGGTCGTCCACCTGCGAGAAATAGCCGGTCAGCTCCTCAAATGCTTCATCCGAGTGTTTGATGAGATTCAGATACTGCTCTGCCTCAGCGTCAGAATGCCCGGACAGCTTGACGGTATCCTGCAGATTGACCGGATTTTTCTTGTAGCTGCTGTGATTCTGCATTGTCATTGTGTAGAGGAAGAAAGGCTGGTTGGAGGAAGCCTTCGCCTCTTCATATTGCTGGATGATCATGCCGTTTACCGCCTGGTTTGAGATATAATTCCGTATACGCGGCGCATCCTTCGGAAAATCAGACTGACTTAAATAGATCTGGAAGCCAAGCAGCGGGTAGGCAGTCAGACGGCCGTAATTGCTGGCGTAATAGGGGTGCATGGCGATCAGTCCCTGGTAGCCGAGATCAGCACAGACGGAAACCAGCGAAGACATTTTGTTTTTCAGATAGACCTGGAATGCAATGCAATTCTGCGGGAACAGCGCGATACTGTTTCCGGTCAGTACCTCAAATTCTGAGTTTGCCGTGCCGCCGCCGAGCACGGAGGCATAGGCGTAACCGTGAATGGTATTTTCCTGCAGGCTGTGGATAAATGGCATGTAATCGGTATTTGTTTCCAGATCGCCAACTGCTTTGAGATCCGAAAATGCCTCGTCAATGATCACGATGATATTCGGATAGTTATCCGAGACGGCTGCCTTATCGCTTGTATAGCTGCCGGCAATCTGCGCCGCCTCATCGGAGCTGTATCCCTCCGGTTTGTCGATCTTCAGATATTGGAAGCTGCGGATGATGGCAAGGTAGGTGCCATTGGAATTGTAGGCAACCAGCGGCTTAAACATACTTAAAGAGACACCGCGGCTCTGCAGAAAATCGGAGAACAGAAAGCCTTTTGCGAAAATGCCAAGTACAAGGCAGCCTGCTCCTGCAAAAATTAGTCTGCGTTTTCGGGAAAACAGACGCGTATTTCCGAGGCAGCGGAAGAAAAACAGGTACACAAGCCCGGTCTGCAGTGCAAGCAGACAAGAGAAATTGGGCTTATAGGAGTAATCTCGCGCCACTGCGGCGGCTGTCCGCAGGGAGTAAAAGTCGGATGCCAGGATTGGAATGTCACGAAACCGGCACACGTAAAAATTGGCGATGCAGAAAATAATGCTTATAAAAATAAGAAGATTGCAGGCTGCCTTCATGCTGTTGGTGATGATCAGAAATAGCAGCAGTATCATCGCCGCCGTGAATATATTCCAGAAAATAATTTCCGGGGAATGTGCAAGATTCCGGTAATTTTTCGGTGAATAATTTTTGGGTATGGAATGTGTAATAAAATAGGTAAAGACAAAGGCAATGCAGGGTGTCAGTGCAGTTACTGCGATGCTGAGCACGCGGGCATACTTTTTCAGCAGTTCTGTGATGCGGCTGCGAAAAAGCAGCAGCAGGGTTCCGGCAAGAAATACCAGAATCTCGGCGGCAAGCAGAAGCGGCCGCAGCGCTAAGGTACCCTTTTCGGCGCTGCCTTTTGTATAATATTCCGGATGGAATAAACAATATATAAAGAGAGCAGCAAACAGAAAAAGCAGTAATATATCAAATATTTTTGTAAGTTTTATTTTCCGCATAATATAGTTCTCCTTGAAAATTCCTGTCTGTATCACGATCTG
>DKTR01000129.1:0-5194 GCA_002473385.1 Lachnospiraceae bacterium UBA7225 | reverse complement strand
GAAAATTCCTGTCTGTATCACGCTCTGTTGTGTACTGTGATGAAAATACCAGCAGAGAAGTAAATGACCGGACGATAATTTAAATATTATAGCAGAAGTCTGGAAAAAAGTCCAGAAATGCTTGACACATACGGGCATCTGAACATAAAATGATACTATTCAGACCTGTATTGTCCCTGAGGTATGTGGATATGAACGAAAACCCGGAAATAAGGGATATGCAGTTTTACAAAGGAGGGGAAGTATGACAGCAAAAGAGTTTATACAGAAAATAGAAGAACAGTTTCCGCTCGATAAGGCGGCAGACTGGGATAATTCCGGCTTTCAGGCGGGCAGGCGCCAGAAGGAAATAAAGAAGGTGCTGATCGCTCTGGATGCGACGGATGAGGTGATCGCGCAGGCGCTGGAGTGCGGCGCGGATATGCTGCTTACCCATCATCCGCTGACGATGGATGGAATAAAAAGCGTCACCTCGGAGACATTAAAAGGAAAAAAGATTCTGACACTGCTTCAGAATGATATTTGCTGTTATGCCTCCCATACTACTTATGACGTAGTGGAGATGGCGGAACTCGCAGGCAGCATGATGAAACTGCAGAAGCCGGATATTCTGATGATCAGCGGGATTGACGGGCAGACCGGGCAGTACATGGGGTTTGGCAGAGTCGGTTCGCTGGTGCGCCCGGTCACACTGCGTGAGTGCGCGGAGCTGGTGAAGACCATTTTCAGGCTGAAAAATGTCAGAGTGTTCGGGGACCTGGAACAGGTCGTACAGCGCGTGGCAATCTCTCCCGGCTCCGGGAAGAGTATGGTAGCGCCTGCCGTGCACGCGAAAGCACAGGTGCTGATCACCGGTGATATCGGGCATCACGAGGGACTGGATGCCATCGATGAGGGCATGGCAATCATTGATGCCGGACATTATGGGCTGGAGCATATTTTCATCGCTCAGATGGAAAAATATCTGCAGAAACACTGCAAGGGACTGGAAATCATAAAAGCAAAGGATCAGAGTCCGTTTACTGTTATATAGAAGGATGGGAGGGAAAGAAGATGAATGACCAGATTACTGTAATCATTAATGGGAAAGAAAAAAGCTACATGGACGGAACCTCTTATCTGGCAGCCGCCAAAGAATACCAGAAGGAATATGCGCATGATATTGTGCTGGCTATAGTGGATGGAAAGCTGAAGGAGCTTAACAAGCGCATGGGAAATGGGGAGAGCATTACATTTGTGACGGTTGCCGATCCGATGGGCTTTTCCGCGTATCGCCGGAGTATGGTGCTGCTGATGATGAGGGCAATACGCCAGGTAGGCGGTGATGAGCAGGCGGATCGCGTATGGATCCACTTTGCGGTCAGCGAAGGGCTTTACATTACCATGCGCGGCCAGAAGGGCGTGAGCGTTAAATTCCTGAATGACGTGAAATCAGCCATGAAGGAACTGGTGAAGCGTGATATTGTGATCGGCAAGGAAGCATTGGATACCGACAAGGCGATCGCTTTGTTTGGAAGGCTCGGTATGGAAGATAAGGAAAAGCTGTTCCATTATCGCATGGCTTCCAAAGTAAATACCTACAGCCTGGATGGCTTTTGCGACTATTTTTACGGATATATGGTTCCGGGCAGCGGGTACCTGAAATATTTTGAACTATATCCATACGATGATGGTTTTGTCCTGCAGATTCCGACGATGGAGCAGCCGGAGACGGTGGCTCCGTTTGCGCCGGAGCCGAAGCTGTTTGCTATCCAGAAGGAGTCAATGGAGTGGAGTGAGCTGATGGAGGTGACAACAGCAGGCGATTTAAACGAGCAGGTTGTTACCGGGAAGATCAGCGATCTGATCCTGATACAGGAAGCACTGCAGGAAAAAAAGATTGCGCAGATTGCCAGCCAGATCGCAGCAGATCCAAAACGGAAGCTGATTATGATTGCCGGACCGTCTTCTTCCGGGAAAACGACCTTTTCTCACCGGCTGTCGATCCAGCTTGCTGTTAACGGGATCAAACCGCATCCGATTCCGATGGATAATTATTTCCTGGATCGTGAGAAAACACCGCTTGATGAAAATGGTAATTATAATTTTGAGTGCGTCGAGGCGCTGGACGTCGAGCTGTTTAACCAGAATATGACGGATCTGCTTGCCGGGAAAGAGGTAGAGCTGCCGGGCTTTGATTTCCGTCTCGGCAAGCGCCAGTATACGGGCAACCGTCTGCAGCTTGGGGAGAAAGATGTGCTGGTGATCGAGGGCATTCATGCGCTGAACGATCAGCTTTCCCACAGCCTTCCGCGTGAGAATAAGTTTAAAATTTACATCAGCGCGCTGACGCAGCTCAATGTTGATGAGCATAATCGCATTCCGACAACCGACGGGCGTCTCCTGCGCCGCATTATTCGTGATGCGAGGACACGGGGAACTTCTGCGAAAAATACGATTGCCATGTGGCCCTCGGTGCGCCGTGGGGAGGAACATTACATCTTCCCAAATCAGGAAGAGGCGGATGTGATGTTCAATTCTGCTCTTATTTATGAGCTTGCCGTGCTGAAGACCTATGCGCAGCCGCTGCTGTTTGGCATTGAGCGGACGGCACCGGAGTATGTGGAGGCGAAGCGTCTGCTCAAATTCCTGGATTACTTTGTGGCAATTCCCGGAGAAAGTATCCCGCAGAATTCACTGCTGCGTGAATTTATCGGCGGAGGCTGCTTCGGGGTATAGCAGGCAGGAGGTGCCGGAGGGGCAGTTATACCGGGAAAATCCAGGTATGCAGCTGGTTGGGAAAAAATATTGCTGTGATTGTAGCAATTGACAGCAAAGCAATTCCGATATATGATAAAGAAGTGAGTAGAGCAAATGGTCGCGGCTGGCTGTCCGAAAGGTGCCAGACGAGGAAAGTCCGGGCTTCACAGGGCAGGATGCCGGATAACGTCCGGCGGAGGCGACTCCAGAGATAGTGCAACAGAAATGAACCGCCCGGCATATACACCTCAGGGGGCATATGCCGGGTAAGGGTGGAAGGGCAGTGTAAGAGACTACCGTCCGTCCGGTAACGGACGGAGCATATGTAAACCTCATCCGAAGCAAGACCGAATCAAAGCATATGGCGGCCCGTCAGCTTTAGGTAGGTCGCTCGAACCTGGCGGCAACGCCAGGTCTGGATAGATGACCATTCACGACATAACCCGGCTTACCGCTCTGCTCACATATAAAAAGACAGATTTTTCGCGCCCCGGGCGCAGGATCCCATAGAGTGGGATCCTTTTTATTTTCCGCGATATTTCTCTTCGCAGTATTTGCAGCGGTAAACCTCTTTTTCCGGATCGGTTAGAAGGAAGATATGATCCAGCTCCTGCTCAATGGAGGTGATGCAGCGGGGATTTTTGCATTTGATGACATTGACGATCTTTTTCGGCAGAGTAAGCTCTTTTTTCTCCACGATCTCGCCGTGCTGGATGATGTTGACGGTGATATTGTGGTCGATGAAGCCGAGAATATCCAGGTTCAGCATATCGATCGGGCATTCTACCTTGATGATATCCTTGCGGCCCATTTTATTGCTGACCGCGTTTTTGATGATCGCCACGGTGCAGTCGAGCTTGTCCAGATGCAGATAGTGGTAGATCGTCATGCTTTTTCCGGCTTCGATATGGTCGAGCACGAAGCCTTCGTTCAGTGCGCCTACATTTAACATGTGGTATCCCTCCATTTCAGCAGTGTGAGAATCAGTGCCATTCTTACATAGACACCGTATTGTACCTGTTTAAAATAAACTGCGCGCGGATCGTCGTCCACTTCCACAGAGATTTCGTTGACGCGCGGGAGCGGGTGGAGAACAAGCATGTCCGGTCCGGCGAGCGCCATTTTCTTTTTGTCCAGAATATAGAAATCCTTCATGCGCACATAGTCTTCCTCGTTAAAGAAGCGCTCGCGCTGTACGCGTGTCATGTAGAGCAGGTCGAGCACTGGCAGTGCATCCTCCAGACGGACCACTTCTTCAAATGCAATATTGTTTTTCTGAAGGACGTCCTCGCGGATGTAGCTTGGAATGCGCAGTTCCTCCGGAGAAATCAGAACGAATTTTATATTCGGGTAGCGGATCATTGCATTAATCAGAGAGTGAACGGTGCGCCCGAATTTAAGATCGCCGCACAGACCGATGGTGAGGTTGTCGAGGCGTCCCTTCAGGGAGCGGATCGTCATCAGGTCTGTCAGAGTCTGTGTGGGGTGCTGATGACCGCCGTCACCGGCATTGATGACCGGAATGGAGGATTTTGTGGAGGCAACCAGCGGCGCGCCCTCCTTTGGGTGGCGCATTGCGCAGATATCGGCATAGCAGGATACCATGCGGATGGTATCGGAAACACTCTCTCCCTTTGCGGCGGAGGAACTGGCGGCCGAAGAAAAACCAAGTACACTGCCACCCAGATTCATCATTGCAGATTCAAAACTGAGTCGCGTTCTTGTACTTGGTTCATAAAACAATGTAGCTAATTTTAAACCATCACATTTGTGAGCGTAGGCTTTTGGATTGGCTTCAATATCGCTTGCCAGATCCAGAATGTCATTCAGCTCCTCAACAGAAAGATCCAGAGGGCTCATTAAGTGTCTCATAAATTGCATCTCCTTTTCCTTGATTTTCTCATGGTCTGCGCAGTGAATACGCAGACCTGCTGATTTTCTAGTATACACCATAATGCCCCGGAAGAAAAGCAGAAATTTAGGATTTTTCAAGGATCTTTTCGTAGAAAAGTCCGGTGAGGAACCATAGGGGAGCATAATCCAGGCGGATCAGTCCGTGATAATTAAGCTTTGCGTCACTGTAATCCCAGGGACAGATACCCCTCTTCTGCAGGAAGGAGCCTGTCAGATACTCCATGCTGAAAATGCCGCTCATATAAATCAGTCCGCGCTTTATTGCGCCAAGCGGACGGAATAGTACTGAGAGCGGACGGATGATGGCTGCCATGCCGTAAATGGGGAACATCCAGATCGAGGACTGTCCCATCAGCTTGAATTCCCCGCGGCGGAGGGAGTTCAGACTGGTCCAGAGGATTTCCAGACACCAGCCGGATACGCCGCATTTCAAAAAGTTTTTCATGGTACAAGTATGGGCAGATGCAGCGGAAATTATGTAACTGCCCGGCCTTGCACGGTCTGCACGCCATACATGCCATACACGCCATGCACGCCACAG
>DKTR01000047.1:3214-23976 GCA_002473385.1 Lachnospiraceae bacterium UBA7225 | reverse complement strand
TCCCGGATGCCCGCCATCGTCTGCTCATACCAGTCCTCCGGCTTCTGCTCCGACCAGCCCGGATGCGGAAAGTACAGCGGATATTCCTTTGAAACAATATTGTGAATCTTACCCTGTCCATCCATCAGAAGCAGCTTCACTGCGGATGTGCCAAGGTCAACGCCAATATATAACATGTTTGTCCTCCTTATATCTATTACCTCTGCGAGCTGCGGCACTCGCAAATGCTGCGCCTTTGCTCGTTCGCTTATAGACGCCGTGCTGCGGCACTCGCATACACTTCGTGTCTGCTCGTTCGCCCTATATTACTCTGCGAGCCACAGCACTCGCAAATGCTGCGCCTTTGCTCGTTCGCTGGCTGTCGCCAGATACGAAAAATCAGAAAATCTCACGGAGGAAAGCAAGCTTTCCTCCGCTCTTTTTCTGATTTTCGTGCCGTGGCTCGTTAGCCCCACGGATTTTCAGTAGGATATCTTACTCCTGCCGGCTGATTGTAGCCGATTTCGTTTACGTCTACGCCGAGCAGCTTGAATACCTCAAAAAGTGCTTTTCCGTGATGTCCGAATGCAACTGCGCCATGATGCGGATATCCGCCCTGGATCAGTACATGACGATAGAATCTGCCCATTTCCGGAATAGCGAATACACCGATACCGCCAAAGGAGCGTGTTGCCACCGGAAGGATTTCTCCCTCTGCGATGTAAGCGCGCAGCTTATTGTCTGCGGTGCTCTGCAGACGATAGAAGGTGATTTCACCCGGCTCGATGTCTCCCTCAAGAGTACCCTGGGTAACCTCTTCCGGAAGAGTTCTTGCCATGATCATCTGATACTTCATGGAGCATGCGGACAGCTTCTTGGAGCAGGTATTTCCACAGTGGAAGCCCATGAATGTATCATTCAGTGTATAATTATATTTGCCCTCGATAGATTCCTTGTACATATCCTTTGGAACTGTATTGTTGATATCAAGCAGGGTAACGATGTCATCGCTTACTGCAGTACCGATGAACTCGGACAGTGTTCCGTAGATATCTACCTCGCAGGATACCGGGATTCCGCGGCCTGTCAGACGGCTGTTTACATAGCACGGAACGAATCCGAACTGTGTCTGGAATGCCGGCCAGCATTTTGTGGTCAGTGCAACATATTTTCTGTAGCCTCTGTGTGCTTCGATCCAGTCGAGCAGCGTGATCTCGTACTGAGCCAGCTTCGGCAGAACCTCCGGCTTCATATTGCCCTCGCCAAGCTCCGCTTCCATATCCTTTACAACCTCCGGAATACGCGGGTCGCCTGCGTGCTTGTTGAAAGCTTCGAACAGGTCAAGCTCGGAGTTCTCCTCGATTTCAACACCCAGGTTGAAAAGCTGCTTGATCGGTGCGTTACATGCAAGGAAATTGAGCGGACGCGGACCAAAGCTGATGATCTTCAGATCTTTTACTGCAACATATGCGCGTGCGATCGGAACAAACTCAGCGATCATGTCTGCGCAGTCCTCAGCATCGCCAACCGGATATTCCGGAATGTAGTAGCCTTCTACGTTGCGAAGCTGCAGGTTGTAGCTTGCATTGAGCATACCACAGTAAGCATCGCCGCGGCCGCCAACCAGGTCTTCCTGCGTCTCTTCTGCTGCTGCAATGAACATCTTCGGTCCCTCGAAGTGTTTTGCAAGCAGTGTCTCGGAGATTTCCGGTCCAAAGTTGCCAAGGTAAACAACCAGTGCATTACAGCCTGCTGCCTTAACATCCTCTAAAGCCTGTACCATATGAATCTCGCTCTCAACGATACAGATCGGACATTCATAAATGTTTTTCTCATCGTATTTTGCTTTGTATGCTTCTACAAGTGCTTTTCTTCTGTTTACGGACAGAGATTCCGGGAAACAGTCACGGCTCACCGCAACGATTCCGATTTTTACTTCTGGCATGTTGTTCATTTTAAGTATCCTCCTGTTTATATTAATATTTTTGTTTCCATTTTCCTGTACTGCAAGATTCTATACTTCCAGGTTTTCACCCTTTAAACCGATAAATGCGCCGTCAACGCCGCCCTCTGCATGTGCTATCAGCCATTTATTTCTTGCGGTGAGGAGCTTGTCCTCCGGCAGCTTTCCGGAAAGAACCGGCGGCTCAGTATTCGTTCCCTTCGGGAGCACAACTACTACCTGGAAGCCTTTTTCTACCGCATTGCACGGAGCATAATGAAGCGTGGTGCCGTAAAACTCCAGCACTGCGCCTGCCGGCGCCTCAAATGCTTCCATTTTTGCTGTATCGTATGTAAAATCATCCTCCACATCCTGCTCGGAACCGAGAATAAAAATCGCACCTTCCAGCGGAATGTTAATCTCGGAATCCCGATGATACTCTACCGCATTTAATTTGTGATTGTTACCGTTGCAGTAACCGATCTGGATCGGCATACCACCGTACACACTGTCACGGATTGTCTCATATTCTGCACAGGCTTCCAGCTCCGGTGCAGATGCAACATAAACAACATCCTGCGGAAGCGGTGTGTCTGCCAGACGCTTCAGAAGATCCGGAACTTCAAGGCTTAATACCCTTCCGTACTTGCGAAAAGCGCTGTCTGTTACACTTTTAATCTGCATGTATAAACCCTCCCTTTTATTTCCCAAATATTTAGTTTACTTGCTAAACTAATTGTGGTATACTTATCATAACGCGAATAACATGTTTTTGCAAGAACTATTTTAGAAAAAGGAGAAAAAATTATGCTTACCGGCAACCAGGAACTCATACGCGACATCAACACACAGTCGGTTCTCCGCACTATCATTACTCACGGTGCCATTTCCCGTGCCTCGATCGCTTCCGAGCTCGGGCTGACCAAGGCAACGGTCTCCGCCATCGTGCAGGTGCTCCTCGACCGCGGCATTGTATTTGAAGCGGAGAGCAGCAACACCTCGCCGGAGGGCAGAAAAGGCCGGAAACCAATTTTTCTCCAGGTAAACAAGGAATGCGGCTATATCGTCTCCATCGACCTCGCCACAGAAAATATCACACTGATGACGGCAAACCTGCTCGGCGAAAACTGCCGTCTGACACAATTTCCCACCCCGGAGAATGCGCAGCACCTGCTCCCGCTCTTAAAAGAGCAAATTGACCGGGCCGTGCAGGCTCTCCCACAGACACGCTACGGACTTCTGGGAATTGCCCTCGGTATTCACGGCGTTGTCCATCACAACCAGATCATTTTTCTCCCTTACTCTTCCTTCGGAGATATTGATTTCGTGACCCGGCTCGGCGACATTTACGGTGTCCCTGTCGTGATGGAAAATGAAGCGAACCTCTCCGCGCTCGGCGAGTGGGCGCACTGCCACGATACCAACGAAATGCTCTATATCAGCGTACACTCCGGCATCGGCGTAGGCATCATCATGAAAAACCAGCTCGTCAAAGGCAAAAACGGCTACGCCGGTGAGTTCGGTCATACCATTATAGAAGCAGACGGACGCCCCTGCCCCTGCGGTAATCGCGGCTGTCTGGAGCAGTATGCCTCAGAGCGTGCGCTGTTCGCGGAGCTGTCCGCCAAAAAAGGCTTTCCCGTAAACGCGGAAGTCTACGGCAGGCTGTACCGCCAGGGCGATCCCGAGGCTCTGCATGCCATGCAGCAATTTATCAAATACATGTCCATCGGCATCAACAACCTGCTGAACACCTTCAACCCGGACATTATTGTGCTCAACAGCTCCCTCTCCATGTGTCACGCCGGACTGTGCGCCGACATCACGGCGCAGCTCCACAACAATATGAAAGGCTACTGCCGTCTGGTTCCCTCCACCCTGCAGGACACTGCTGTGCTTCTGGGCGGCGTATATCTTATCCGTGAAAGCTTCCTGTATCCGAACCGGATTTAGTACCTGATTGCAGAAAATCGTCGCAAATAATTTGCGACGATTTTCTTTTCGTTGCACAGCATTTGCAACGAAACCGCTATATTCCCCTTATTTCAAAATAAGTATCCACATAACTATCCGGCACTTCTCTAAAGTATTCTGTATCGGGTTCCTCTTCCCGCGCCTTTTCTGCCAATTATATTTTTTTCCAGCAAAGCATTTAATGCCCGGATTGTTTTATCTTTTCCCGCCCCGGTCATTTTTTCAATCTCTGCTCTGGTCACAGCATCGTCGTGTACCAGAATATCTACAATAGCCTTCTCAAAATCTGTCAATATATTATCTGTCGCCATAACCGGCAATACCACCCGTATTGAATTTTCATATATCTTATATGAAGGCTTTTTTAAAGCATTGGCATATGCATTGTTAATTCTCATAATTCCTGTACCAAATTTTTCTATATATCTCAATCTGAAAAATATATTTCCTATAATTGGATTCCTGAGAATCGATATCTGTCCATTCAGGTATTCGTCCTCACTGATTCCTGCCGGAAGCCCTCCCGGTGAGCTAATTTCAATTCTATCTTCAAACATACTGACTTTTACAGATGCCGGTGTATCCCACATGCGATGCACCAGCGCATTTGCCATTGCTTCACGGAATGCCCTCTCCGGTACCTTATCCAGCACCTTTCTCTCTATTCCCTCTATTTTTTCGTATTGGTAATATTTCCGGAACATCTCCATACTCTTTTTTAACTGAATCAATATAGAAACCCTTTCATAAGATTCACGATCCATAATTTCATCTATGTTCTCTCCGAAACGGACAATATCTACTCCTTTAAAAGAATTGCAGTCAGCAAGAAGTGCAGCAGCATTATTAAAGCCATCCCGTTCCGAATATAATTCCAATGTTTTAAGTATGTCAGTACTCATTTCTCTGATTCCCAGTGTCCGGACCAGCTCCTCTTCCAGTTCCGAAAATGTCAGCTTCTGTTCGACTGACGGAAGCTCCTCAAAAGATTGATTTCTTCCTTCAAGAATAAGCCGGTTGTATTCCATTCTCTCTACTTCTACTGTCGCAGGATCATTTCTTTTATAAGCTTTTCCTTTATATAGGTATGGTTTATATCTTCCCTCATAGACAGTAAGAAAAATCGTGGAATCATCTTGTATTTCCAGAAAATACTCCGGCACCGGCTTTATACTGTCATTGATTTTATTTTCCAGATTCAAACATTCCTCAACCGGGTTAGAAATTCCCACCACTTTTCCATCATCCGAAACTCCAAAAACAATTTTCCCATCCCCATAGTTGGCATACGCACTTATCGTTTTCATAAAAGTATTGGATCCAGTATTCCCTTTATATTCCAGATTCTTACATTCTCTCATGTTCCCGTTCACCTCCTACCTAATAGTATAAAATCGTCGCAAATAATTTGCAACGATTTTCTTTTCGTTGCAAATCGATTGCAACATAAAATGCCGCACAGATTTCTCTGTGCGGCATTTTATCTTTTGTTTTGAGGTGTTTATATCTGGCATGAAAAGCAACGTTTAGTTTACTTTTATAATCGCTTTTACCAGGTCTGTCTTGTTGTTGATGGCTTCCTCAAATGCTTCCTGAATATGATCAAGATCAAACTCATGTGTTGCAATCTTTGCTACCGGGATCGCACCGCTGGAAATCGCTGCGATTGCCTGCGGGTATACGTTTCTGTAGCGGAATACAGATTTGATGGTTGCTTCCTTGTCCATAATCTGCGCGAAATTGTATGTAATCTCTTCTTTTGCGGAGATACCTACCAGTACAATGGTGCCGCCGCGTTTTACAAAGAACGGAGTCTGCGCAATCGTCACCGGCGATCCTGCCGTCTCAAATACCTTATCAGCGCCCTTGCCGCCTGTGAGCTTCTTCACTTCCTCAAATACATCCTGTTTTCCGCTGTTGATCACATCAGTTGCGCCCAGCTCTTTTGCCTTTTCCAGACGTGCATCCACAAGATCCGCCACGATAATCCTGCTTGCGCCGTGCGCCTTGCAGCACATCATTGTTACCAGACCAATGCAGCCGCTGCCAAGAATGAGAACGGTGTCGCCCAGCGTAACCCCGCCCTGGTTTGCAGCATGCATACCAACGGAAAGCGGTTCAACCAGCGCGCCCTCTTTCGTGGATACGTTATCCGGCAGTTTGAAGCACATATTCTCCGGGAACGCAATGAAGTCCTCATAGCATCCCTGCACCGGCGGTGTTGCCAGAAATACAACATCCGGGCAGAGGTTGTATCGTCCCGATTTGCAGAATTCGCACTCGCCGCAGGTGATACCCGGCTCCAGCGCAACACGGTCGCCTACCTTCAGTTCTTTGCATCCTTCGCCAACCTCCACAACGGTTCCCGCGCACTCATGTCCAAGCATGAATTCGTCATCTTCTACCACATAAGAACCGCATCTTCCGGAATGGAAATAATGCACATCAGAACCGCAGATTCCGACATATTCCATTTTTACCACTACCTGTCCCGCTCCTGCTGTCGGCTTGTCAACTTCCTTAATAATCATTTTGTCGATGCCATTCATAAAAGCTGCTCTCATTTTCATATTCTATGATTCCTTTCTATAATTTTGTCCGTAAAATGTATTGCCCGGCAGGCTAATACCTGCCTTATCTGATAATCTATTTATATCCCTTTTTTTTACCGTAGTCAACCATTTATTAACCATTTTACTTAAGTTTGTAAGGATATGACAAATTTAGCCTCCTGATTTTGGATGTTTTTTCGTCATTTTCTTTATTATCACGTTTTTCAAAACCAAACTTTAGAAAATCATTTTGTTTAAGTTAGCAAAACAGATATGCAACATGCATATCTGTCCTATTGTTTCGAAAATTTTTTTGACTGTTTTATATCTGCCGCACAAAATCATCAACAAAATAAAGTGCTGCCCCCACCGCCGACGGTTCGGTGCGGAAAGAGCATATTTTTACATAATCCGCATCACTCTCAAAAGGTGCCAGCTCTTTTACAATATCCCTGAACTCCCCAATATATTCTTCCATACATGCACCGACCATACCGCCAAGCACAACGTCGCAGTCGAAACACATACGCAGATTATTGACCGCCCGGGCAAGATACTGCATATATTCATCAAACACCCGGCGATACCCACGATTGCCGTTTGTCTTCATCTCATAGAAGAACTGCCGGATATCCCCATCCGTGAAATCGGACAGTACCCTCGCAGAACAATATGCATTCAGGCAGCCATGCCGGCCACAGTAGCACGCTTTCCCGTCAGGCACAATTGTCATATGGCCAAACTCCCCGCCCCGCCAGTTTCTCCCGGTATAAACCCGGTTCATCAAAACGGCGCCGCCCACACTGTTGCTCAGAGAAAGATATACCATCGGCTGCTGCTTTCCACGCGCCTGCAGCTCCGTCCAGCCCGCCGCATTTGCATCATTAAAGAGACGTACCGGATAAGGAAACTTTTTTTGCATCTGACCGTAAAAATCATCGGGTATATCGATTACTTTTGAATCGGAAATGGTATTTTCCAGCTCGTTGACAATTGCCGGCAAAGAAATACCTACGCCCAGAAATCTTTCCGGATCAACTCCGTTTTTTGCTAATATCATTTCCACATGCTCCGCCAGCATTTCATAGTAATCATCTGCACCGCGAAATAATACATGCGTTTTTGCCGAATCCAGAATGTTCAGCTTCAGATCTGTCAGAACTACTGAGACATGCGTCTGCGTAACGTCCATGCCCACCGCCAGCCTGGCATCCGGCATGATGCTAAGCATATTTGCCTTGCGCCCGCCAGTGGATTCAAATTCCCCGGCATTGAAAATCAGCCCGCAGTCCTTCAGATAGTTCAGATTCTGCGTCACCGTCGGAAGGCTGATGCCAAGATCTGCCGCAATCATCTGCCGCGAGCTTGTCCCGTTTCTGTAAATATGGCGGTACACATCCCCAACATTCCGCGCCGTTACTCTATTATCCTCCACGTTATCTTCTCCTAATCCACAATGTTTATTATGAGCCAAGGGACAATTTGCCGGGCAACTCATTACTATTAACTATAGACTATTTCATGAAAAAGCGCAATCGGATTTTCCCTCCTCTCCAAAGCTTCGTATCCAGCTTTTAACAGATTGCCGGGAAATCTGTTCCAGTTGCTTTCCTCTGCTTGCCTTGCCGCATAATATTTGATAAGATAGCAATAACTGATTGCGAACATATTTGCAAATAAAGCAATTGATGTAACAGTTCAGCCAGGTCTTTGCACTTGCTGCAAAGACCGTAAGGAAATGATACAAAAGTGCAAAAATCCCATCGCGAAGCGATTTTAAATGGATTTTTGCAGGTAACAGAGCAGCTTGGCTGAAATGTTACCAATTGATGTAACAGAAAAAATGGAGGCACCAGATGTACAAAATTCTTCTTGCAGACAACGAGGGCGTTGTTTTAAATGCTCTTATTAATATGATTCACAGCCATTTTCATGAAAATTGTGATATCCGCGTGTCGAAAACGACACTTTATACACGGACACTTGCGCGCAGGTTTGTCCCGGATATTGCGATCATCAATATTCAGATGCCCGGCATGCGGGGCTTTGAAATAGTGCGTGAAATCCGCTCCTTTCATCTAAAATGCATTTTTATAACTGTGTCTGCCTCCGACAAAGCATTCTACCATACAGAATCCAAAAATCTGAACATCCTTGCGCACCTTACGAAACCACTGTTTCGTGAAAAAGTGCTGCCGGTTCTGGATACAGCATTTTCCATGGTCGCCCATTCCCAAAAACGCCAGCAGCAGAACCGTATGGTCCAGGAAAAATTTGATGCTGCCGTTCCGGTAGTAGAGCATGGTCTGATCAACCAGTTATTTTTCCCTGACGGCTACGCAAAATCACTGAAGCAATATAAAACTCTTCTGGGGATTTCCCAGAATTACGGGCGTATTGTCACCATAACCTTCGGTGAGCTGCCGCCATCCGCAGACAATCCGGATATTTCAGCGGATGCCGGAACGTCTCCTGGCTCCGTTTCTTTGGCAGCTGCAGATACAGCCTGCCATTCAGCTTCTCCCTCACAGAGCCCGGTTTCCGGCAGCCGTTCCCGTGCTGTCTCACATACCCTGCTGCTGCAAAAAAAAGATGCCCTGCAGAATCCAGTCGGTTCCGCCGTGCATCTTCAGAAAGACTATATGAAATTTCGCGAAACAATATTAGAAAATCTGCCCCAGGCAGTCACCGGTCCTGTAATGGGCAACCATGTACTCCTGCTTGTGCCCTGCTGGAAAGAAACAGAAACTGCAAAAGAATACTCTGCCCTGCTTGCTACACTGGATACCCTCACCGACACACTGGAGGATGTCTTTGAAGGTCTGTCCTTCTGCATTGAAGCAGCCTCCATTGCACCGCTCACAGAAATGCCCTCTCCGCTCTAAACAGCACAGGCAATCTCCAGCTTTTCCAGTTTCATTTCCTTTTGGAGTGACCTCACCCACAATCCTGTCTGTGCTTTTTCCGGATAAACATTGCAGCTGATACACTGCCTTCCGCCATTTATGTAAATCTCTATGATGCTGTGATCAACCAGCAGCACGATATCTATTTTCCCGTTAACAGCAGATATCTCTGTACTTAATTTTCCGGAATCATAGCAATCCGCATTTTCCCCGTTAAATGTCAGCATCATATTGCTGCAGTCAACGCATACTTCTGCACATTTCTCTTCTTTTGCAAAGATACCTATCTCTATTCCACCGGGTTCCTCCGTTGAAACAGCACAGCTTATATGCAGACTATAACAATAAGGGTTGTTTAATTGTATTGTTTTCTTGCTTTTTTCAATCAGACAGTTTTCATAGACAACAGATTCTTTTTGCAAAGAATAAAACTCATCAACCGGGGAAAGAATCAGATTTAACTCTTCATCCAGTTTTGCTTTTCTCGGAATACTCAGCGTACCGCGCCAATTCTCTTTATCCGTAGGTCCCCATCCATGAAACCACGGCATCCATGCCCATTCGTTTTCCCATGCAAAAATAATACGGTTTCCATGTTTGTCCAGAAAAGACTGCGGTGCATAATAATCAAATCCCCAGTCCATGTTTCCTGTCCTTTCAACATGAAACTCACATTTTTCAAAGTCAATTTCTCCAACGCAATACAAAGCTTTAATGTTTGTGGACTGCTTCATCGGCGAACAGGTCAGAACCCATTTTCCATCCAGGTAAAACAGGTCCGGGCATTCCGGCATGGTTCCCAGCAGTTCTTTCGATTCCAGCAGATTTCCCACGAAATCCCACCGAAACAAATCGGAGGATTTATAGAGAAGAACCCTTCCCTCCCCGTTTTCTTCTTCCGCACCGCCGGCAGATGCACCCACAACCATATACCAGGCATTTCCAACCTTTAATACCTTAGGATCCCTGAAATCTCTCTCTATTTCATCAGGCGGAACCGAAATTACCGGATTATTTTCATATTTTGTAAAGTGTACGCCGTCTTCTGACAATGCAAGACTCTGTGTCTGGATCATTTTCCCATTTTTATATGTCGTAGAAGTATAAAAACAGTATAATATTCCATCTTTTTCGACAGCGCTTCCGGAGAAACATCCTCCGTCTTTATGTTTGTCATATACCTGATCCGGATACAAGGCAATGGGCAAGTCCTTCCAGTGAAACATATCTTTACTTACCGCATGTCCCCAGTGCATACTTCCCCAATCGCAGCCTTCCGGATTATATTGATAAAACAGATGATACCATCCTTTATAATATATCAGTCCATTGGGATCATTCATCCACCCGCCCGGGGCTGTAAAATGATACTGGGGCCGCCACTGCTCTTTATTTGCAGATCTGATCTGCGTAAAATAGTTTTCCATCATAATTATCTTGGCCAGCGTTCCTTTGCTTCCGGAAGCTCCGGATATTTCGCGTGCTTCTCAATCTGATACCAATATGCGACACTGGATAGATCATCCTGTCTTTCAAACAGTCCTCCATGGCTTACTCCAATTTGCTGCACAGTTACCTTCAGATTCTCTTCGAAAAATATCGGGTCCGGGATATGCCATCTGTAAAATCCCCTCATAGGAGGGCAGTCATCATTGTGATACGCATTATACACCAGCTGGTCATGCCTGGAATAAAACGGATATCCCATATATGGTGTACAATATGTATTTTCCACTGTTTTTCCATCCGGATGAGACGCAAAACTCCATGATCCTCCCACATAATCTTCCATTCCTGTTCCGCAGATGGTCGGATACTGTTCATCACCGTCAATATAGAATTTTACTTCTCCCTCTCCCCACCAGTATCGTTCCAGAACCGACAAAGCAAGATAAGTGCCTACATATGTACCTTTTCCTTTTATTCCGTCAGCAATTACATAGTCCCGTCCCAGTGAAGTAATTTTTTCTCTGCGCCACTGTGCATGGAAATATTCTGTTTCTTCCGGAAGGTCATCATACAGACAATAATCAATCTGATAAAAAAATGCGGGTATGGCATTTTTATGTTGATTTTCCAGTGTAATCCTGGCACTTCTTCTAAACGGCATACTAAAATAGCAGTTAAATCCCCGTGACGGCGCCACTACGACCGGACTTGAATTCACATAACACTCCTGTCCAAATCCGCAGCAGAAAAAATCTCCAAGCGGTACTTCCACAGACGGTTCTTCTTCTCCATCCCAGTACATACGCAATATCAGATCTCTCAGAACAAAACAATCTGCATCCGTTGTTTTGTTATCTACCGTCATCCATATATGACGTATAATTCCACAATCCTGAATATCTGCCAGAACGGTGACACTGCCAGGCTGTAAATCTCTAAGGCAGGGACTTCCTTTTCTTGATATGCCAAGTTTGCTCGCTGTCCTCCCGCCATTTCCTTTTTCACCGGTCGGATTTTCCGCATTTATCGCCCTGCTTTTCCCGTGTCTTAAATAAGGCATCCAACTAAGCTCGTTCATTTTTTATCCTTTCGTTGCTCCCATTGTCATACCGGCTGTCACATATTTGTTCAGCGCAAAGTAAACCAGCATTGGAGGTAATATTGTGATAGCAATTGCAGCAAACGTCATTCCCCAGTTTACATTTCCAAATGCCCCTACGTAATCTCTCAGACCAAGTGCAACCGTTTTCGCTTTATTATCTGTAATAAAGGTATTTGCAAAAATAAAGTCATTCCAGATCAGAATACAGTACATAGAACCTATTGTAATTACTGTATTCCTTGCCAGAGGAAATACGATTCTGGCAAAAATACCGTATGTACTGCAGCCGTCCATGACCGCAGCCTCAATCAATTCATTCGGCACAAAGCTGTAAAAGCTCACAAACATCATAACCGACAAAGGCAGGGCAAATCCAACCTGCGGAAGAATCAGGGTAAAAGAAGAATTCAGAATACCCATCTGGCTGTAAAAGCAAAAGAGCGGTATCAGCGTAATCTGTACGGGAATCATAATTCCAAACGTAAAAAACGCATAAATCGGTTTTGTAATCCGGAATCTGAATTTCGAAAGAGCAAAGCCGGCAGTACTGCTTAAAGCTACAATCAGAATAATAGAAATCACTGTAACCTTTAAGCTGTTCCACATATAGCGGAACACATTTCCTTCATTAAAAATATCTAAATAATTTTGTAAAGTCGGTGCGTCCGGAAGTGCAAATGGTTTTGTCGCAAGTTCAACCGAAGGCTTCAAACTCGCAAGAAACAGCCAGACTACCGGATATAATTGAATAAACAGAAAAAATAATACCGTCACAACCAGTACAGTCTTCAATGCTTTCTTTTTCATCTGCCGCTTCTCCTTTCAAGTTTTCTCATTTTCCGCTGTTCCTTTTGTATTCTGCGTTCCTCTCTCTCATCTTTTCCTGTAAACAGTACTTTCAAAACACAGACTACCAGAATACTTTCTGCTATGATAAATACTGCTATTGTACTTCCATAACCAAACTGATTGCCCGCAAAAGCTTTTTTGTACATATAAGTCGACATCAGTTCACTGACGTTTCCAGGTCCTCCATTTGTGAGAATAAATGGAATATCAAATCCTCTTAAAGCACCTGTCAATACCATTGTAAGTGTCAGAAGCAGTACTTCTTTAATCATTGGCAATTTGACACGGATCAATGTCTGCCATCCATTTGCTCCGTCAATTCTCGCAGCTTCACAAATTTCAGGATCCAGTGAAATCAGCGCCGCATAAAAAATAACCATATACATTCCCGTATAGCGCCATCCCTCGGGAATTGAAACACATACCAGCACAGTTTTGATATTTGTAAGCCATGACGTTGCGAACTGTCCCAGACCTACGGCCTTTAATATCTGATTAATAATACCTTCCGGCTGTGTCGCATACATACTTCTAAAAAGCTGTGTTACAGCAACTGCAGTGATAATGCAGGGAACATAGTAGAGCGTTTTTATAAAGGCAACGCCCTTTGTCAGGTAAGTAAGAAGAACTGCCAGCAAAAGTCCTATTAGAATCTGCATCCCAACCACTATTACCAGATACACAAGATTATTCCAGAATGCAGTATAAAAAACCTTGTCCTGAAACAAATGTATATAGTTTTGCAGTCCGACAAACTTTTTTTCACCCAGACCGCCCCATTTAATAAAACTAAAGCGGATAGATTCTGCAATCGGATAAAAAACAGAAAATAAATAAAACACCAGCGCCGGAAGTAAAAATATCAAAAATGCTTTTTTATCTTTCAATATTCCTTTCATTTATATGCTCCTGTCTGCACTTTTCCGGCAACCGTTCAGACAAGCCGAACCGTTACCCTTTCTGCTCTCATTTTTGTGCAAATAACCGCCGCCATACCAGCGGCGGTTATCATGATAAAGATGTTGTTAAGTTAAAATCCGGATTTATACTCTTCCAATGCAGTGTCAACAAGACTGATAAAGGTATCCGCATCAATATCTCCTGTCGCAAGAAGCAGTGCATTATCATTTACCACTGTACATGTATTGGAATCCAGGTAGCAATCCCACGGTTTCAGGAAATGTTCTCCAATGCTTCCCATATCCTCACGTACTCTTAAGTATAAATCGGAAAATTCATGATCTTCCGGAAGCTCCGACTTAATCGGGGTCATCTGATCCATGCCTGCATAGATTTTTCCATAGTTCTCAATAACGTATTTCACAAAATCTTTTGTTTTTTCGTCAAACGTTTCTGCATTAAATGCCATGCCAATACCAGAATTTACACAGAATTCGTTGGCTCCTGTAAGGGCTCCGTCTACTGCCGGCATATAGAAATAATCAATTGTTCCATTCTTGTAAGCTTCCTGCATAGCCGCAATTTCCCAGTCGCCAATATAATACATCGCTGACTGCCCATCCAGGAACATTGCCTGCGCTGTCGCATAGTCTGTTGCCGCAAATCCTTCCTGGAAATACTGACCGATCTTCTGGAAAAATTCAATTCCGTTTCTTCCGGCCTGGTCTCCCATAGACGCATTTCCTTCACTCAGACTGATAATATAATCATTTCCTGTTTCGCGGAACGGCATCATTGCCAGATAACGAATTACCGGCCATCTGTCTGCACCATCTACAGAAATCGGTGTAATTCCGGCCTCAGAAAGTTTTTCACATACATCTAACCATTCATCCATTGTTTTTGGTACTTCCAGGCCATTTTCTGCAAAGATTTCTTTATTGTACCAGATCATTTCCACATGATATTCCAGCGGCAGTGTATACATGGTTCCATTCGTAAATTCCTGATAAGCAAGAGCTGTCGGCTCAAATTTATCATACAGACCCTCTTGATTTAAATACTCTTTTACATCTACCAGCATACCTGCATCCACCAGCTCCTGGCAGTACGGTGTTGCATCAATATCAATAATATCCGGCATATTTCCGCCCGAAATTAAAGTCTGCAGCTTCTGTAAATAAGACGGTCTGTCTGCTTCTGTGATAACCTCAAACTGCCAGTTTCCACCATGCTCTTCACTATACTGCTGAGCAATCTGGCGAATTGCCAGATCAATAGCGCCGTCTACAGGTCTGGATGCGAACCATGTTACGGTGACAGGTTCTTCTGCCATTGCCATCATACTGCCCGCTGCCATAACAGTACCCATTACAGCTGTTGTTAAAAAAGCTTTCATCATATTCTTCTTCATTGTTCCCTCTCCTTTTCTTTTTTAATAATAAATTTCAAATTTTGTAAGCTTCGCCGCTCCCTGTACAAGATATAATCCGGCTTTTCCTCCTTTATGATCATACATTCTGGTAGATAAAGCCACTTCGTCATTTACATAAACGACACAAATATCATCTTCACGTAAAATTTGTACGTGATATACAGGTCCTTCAGGAAGTCTCCGGCTTGTCTCAATCTGATAAGGAATATCTCCCTTTATCTGCCACTGGTATTTTCCAGGCACACTTCTCGGCCATTGATCCCATGCCATTTGTCCTGTTTTTTCATTCATTTTCAGGAAATATCCTGTTTCCAGCCCATCAGATACATGCAGGGCAATTCCAAATTCATGCGCTTTTAAAATTTCAAATTCCATATCAATCGAAAACGCATCCTGCGGGATTTCATATAAAGCAGCTCCCAGCATATCTGTTTCCAGGACGGATTCTTCTTTTTGCATTCTGCAATTCCAGAGAGCTGGAAACTCCTTTTTCATCTGCTGACTGTAGAAAGTCCCATACGCATCAATTTCTTTCATCTGCAGAGTTCCATCCACCGGATTTTGTACTACTTCGTGGAAAATCATTGTTCCTCCCCACTCCCAGGCTCCAAAATCCCGATTTTCTCTTTTACTTGCAACCCACCCGCACGCAAATCGTTTCTTTCCGTCTGAAACGGTCTTTATTGCATAATTTGCACGGGTATCAAATACATCATCAGCCGGTATTCTCCACGGTCCTTCCGGACAATCTGCAATTCTGTAATGTGTTACAAACCGGTCATTGAATGTAGAAAAAACCAGATACCAGTAATCTCCCATTTGAAAAACTTCAGGGCATTCCATTGTAACATACATATGCGGCTCAAAAAACGGCTGTTCATATGACCAGTTCTTTAAATCCGCGGACTTGCACAAAGCAATGCATCCTCCGCGCAGCTCCCCCGCATTTTTTCGTCTCGCAGCCAGCAGCATCCACCAGCACTGTTCTTTCTCATGAAAAAACACATATGGGTCTCTCCAGTCGAAAGATTCATAAATCTCATCATCTGCTTTGAAAAGGAAATCCCGATCTGTTTCCAGATGAAGCGGATCCTTTCCAACAGCCCGCATAACAGTCTGAACACTTTTACCGGCATATTTAATGTCTTCGTTATATGCTGTAAAAAATGCATAGCATGTGCCGTCCTGGTCACGTATTACAGATCCTGTATATGCATTTTTGTCAGGCTGGTCTTTTCCGCCAGGATGAATTGCTTCCCCCTGGTAATCAAGCTTCACAAAATCCTTTGTTGTTACAAGGTGCCATGTGGTATCTTCTGCAAATTCATCTTTTCTGCAGCGTGGATCGTGAAGATAAAATGCATAATATATACCATTTTCATAGTAAGGTATCAGATCTCCCACCCATGCATTTTCCGGCTTGTAAAAAATCTTTCCCATTTTCTATTCGCGCCTCATTTCTGTGCATTTTTTTAACAGTGCACACTTTGCACACTCAGTTTCCGTCCAACAAACGTTTATTGTTACATGTATGTTACCCTTTTTTCGCTTGTTTGTCAACATTTTTTGTGCATTTAATATGCTTTCTCTGTTTTATACATTTTATTTTTATCCACTTTATACTATTTATACAATAATGTGTGCATTTTGCCTTTTTGTTCTCCTTTAAATGCACATTTTTTCATTTTTGCACACTTTGCAATTTACATTTAGCTTCTTTTCAGATATAATGATGTTGGGGTCAACAGCCCCCAACATCATCATATAATAGCATTAAGAAATCATGGGGGACATATTAACATGAAATGTACAATTAAATCTATTGCTGATGAATTAAATCTTTCCCGCAATACCGTGGCCAAGGTTTTAAGTAAAAAAGACGGTGTATCTGAAAAAACCAGAAAGCTTGTTCTTGATAAAGCCCGTGAACTGAATTACCGGTCAGCACTGTCCAAAGATACAGCAGCCTCTGTTTCCGGTGCTGCTGATTCTATCCTTCTCCTTACAAGAGCTTCTGTCAATTATTCCGTTTTCTGGATTAATGTTATGAAGGGTATTGAATCCGTTCTTTGTCAATACAATTATTCTTTAACGATAGGTATTATGGATGATAGTGACATGAGAACCTTAAATCTTCCCGCCAACGTCCACAATCCATCTATTAAAGGTATAATCCTGGTAGAAATCTGTGATTTGCATGTATGCGAAGCCATTTTGAAGCTCGGTCTTCCTACAGTCACTGTCGACATGCCCCGGGAATATCAATCCCTGTTCGGAAAACTTGATATTGTTACTATGGAAAACAAATATCACATCCGGCATCTTACCGGTCAACTTATTCAAAAAGGCTTCCAACGTTTTTCGTTTGCAGGAGATCTCTATTCCTCCAACGTCGGAAGCGGCTTTCAGGAACGCTATGATGCACTTTGTGAGGTTTTGAAAGAAAATAATCTGGAGTTAGATCTGGAGTGTTCTTTTTTAACAGAAACGGATCAGCAATTCATGAACAGCAACTATCTTGTTAAACGATTCAGGAAAATGAAGCATCTCCCTGATATTTTTGTCTGCGGAAATGACTGGACTGCTATACAGCTTATGCATGCAGCCCAATTCCTTGGATATGTTATTCCAAAAGATTTTTCTATTATCGGTTTTGATAATATTGCTGAATCAGAGCATACTTTTCCGCCTCTGACTACCATCAGCACTCCAAAAGAACAATTGGGAATTGCTGCTGCAAACTGTATCATAAACAGAATCAATAATCCGGATACACCCTTTGTCTATTCGCAATACATGACTACGTTTATTTCCAGGGAAAGTGTTCTTCTTTGAAGGAAAAACCTCCTGCATCCGGCTTTTGCCTTCCGCGGGAGGTTCCTGATTTCTGACTATTCTATTTTATATTACGCCTGCGCCTCATCAGCGTCTGTAATAATTGATCAGACATCCATCCAGAATGATGGTGCGCTCATCGTCGGTCATCTCACCAAGCTTTAAGGTAAATTCCTTCAAGTTATCACCAACCACGAAGGCTTTTACTTCTGTCTCCTTATTTTCCACCGCCTCGCGGATACCCGGAACAAAGAGGTAATCTCCATTTCTGAACGGAAGTTCTCCCTCATCGATGAGGAAAGGCAGCATGCCCCAGTTGATCAGGTTAGAGCGGTAGCGCTTGGTCGCATAGCTGTTAGCGATATTCGCCCAGCCGCCGAGCACCTTCTGGCAGGAAGCCGCCTGCTCGCGCGCAGAACCGTCACCCGGTTTTACAGCAAAAATCGTACTGCCAAAGCCGGTGTTCTTTTTGCAGACATCCGGGAAGGTCTCTTTTACTGTCTGCATCACCTTACAGATTTCCGGAAAGGCTTCCCCGATGCACTCTCCTGCCTCGCGGGCCTTTTCCACCTTCTGAATCTCCTTCGCACGTCCCACATATGCCGGATCTTTTCTGGAAAGCGTAAACTCCGCCAGACCAAGCGGGTTGGAACGGTAGGAGGATGTCTCTCCGGACGGAATCAGTTCATCTGTCGTCGTTACCGGATCATGAATCTCCGAAACCACCTTCAGCATCAGATTCTGCGTAAGCTCCGGCATTGCCGGCCAGTCCTTGATATTCGGACCAAACTTAATTTCCACAGAAGGATCTGCCACACCCTTGCTGTCAAAAACGCGGTTCTTGTAAATCGTGCTGTCAAAGAAATACTTTGGATTCGTAAAGTGTGCATCCACATCGGTAGCCGCGGTCAGATAGCCCTTATTTGCCGCTGTTGCGGCAATCGAGCGTGCATCCATCAGCGCTACAGAGGAAATCTGTCCGCTCTGCAGCTTGCTGCCCTCGCGGTTCGGGAAGTTTCTCGTAGAATGACGAATACTGAACGCATTATTTGCCGGTGTATCACCCGCACCAAAGCATGGTCCGCAGAAGGCAGTCTTTACAATCGCGCCGGTCGCCATCAGATCTGCCAGTCTGCCATTCTTTGCCAGTTCCATATAAATCGGCGTACTTGCCGGATAAATACTCAGTGTAAACTCATCCGCTCCGATGGAAGCCCCCTTCAGAATATCGGCTGCCGCACAGATATTCTCAAATCCGCCGCCTGCGCAGCCCGCAATGATCCCCTGTTCCACATACAGTCTGCCGTCACGCACCTTATCGCGCAGGCTAAAATCAACCGCACCGTCCAGGCTTACCAGCGCGCGCTTTTCTACATCCGCCAGAATATCATCCAGATTTGCATTCAGCTCTTCGATGGTATATGTGTTGCTCGGATGGAACGGCATTGCGATCATCGGGCGGATTTCGGAGAGATCCACATAAATCATGCCATCATAATATGCCACTTTCCCCGGATGCAGCTCCTTATAATCCTCCGGACGCTCATGAATCTCATAAAATTCCTTAATCTCATCATCCGTCTGCCAGATAGAGGACAGGCAGGTCGTCTCCGTCGTCATTACATCAATCCCGATGCGGAAATCTGCGCTTAAGCCCGCCACGCCCGGACCTACAAATTCCATCACCTTATTGTTTACATAACCATTGGCAAACACCGCTCCGATAATCGCCAGTGCAACATCCTGCGGTCCTACGCCTGCAATCGGCTTTCCGGTCAGATACACGCCGACTACCTTTGGCATGTTAATATCGTAGGTCTTGCAAAGAAGCTGCTTCACCAGCTCCGGTCCCCCCTCGCCCATAGCCATTGTGCCGAGAGCTCCATAACGGGTATGGGAATCGGAGCCAAGGATCATTCTGCCGCCTCCTGCCAGCATCTCGCGGGCAAACTGGTGGATAACCGCCTGATGAGGCGGAACATAAATACCGCCGTACTTTTTTGCACAGGTAAGACCAAATACATGATCATCCTCATTGATCGTACCGCCAACCGCACAGAGGCTGTTGTGGCAGTTTGTCAGCACATACGGAATCGGAAACTTCTCCAGCCCCGATGCACGCGCCGTCTGAATAATTCCCACAAACGTGATGTCGTGGGAGGTCAGCTTGTCAAATTTAATCTGCAGCTTCTCCATATTTCCGGAAACATTGTGGCTCTCCAAAATGCCATAGGCAATCGTCTCCTTCGCAGCCTCTTCCTTAGAAACCGTGCTGCCGGTGCGCTGCACAAGCATCGCCTGCGCCTCCGTGCCATCTTCGATAATCTCAGAGCCGTTCACCAGATAGACGCCGCCATCATATAATTTTATCATAACTTTCCTCCGTTTTTTGCTTTTTTACCGCTTTTATCTGCCGTCAGGCCACCCGTGCCGCACGCGGTGTCTCTGCCTGCAGCTTTAATATTCTTCCCGCTCCATGTACTTCATGTAATTTGATACCATAAGCGCAATGCGGAAGGTCAGTGCGTCCTCAAACACACGTACATCCAGCCCGGTACTCTTCTGCAGCTTTTCCAGACGGTATACCAGTGTATTGCGGTGTATATAAAGCTGTCTGGAGGTCTCTGAAACATTCAGACTGTTCTCAAAGAACTTGTTAATCGTCGTCAGCGTTTCCTCATCAAGCGAATCCGGAAGCTGCTGTCCGCCAAATACCTCATTCATAAACATCTCACACAGCGGAAGCGGAAGCTGATAAATCAGACGGCCGATGCCGAGCGTGCTGTACGCAATGACGTTTTTATCTCCGTAAAAGATCTTTCCTACATCCAGCGCCATC
>DKTR01000047.1:2543-2907 GCA_002473385.1 Lachnospiraceae bacterium UBA7225 | reverse complement strand
CTTTCCTACATCCAGCGCCATCTTCGCTTCCTTGTAGGATTTGGAAATAGAGCGGATCTCATGAATGATCGTACCGTATGCAACACGCACCTGTGACATCGCTTCGCTGTTCAGCATATCCAGGAGCGTTCTTGCTACCTGCTCTGCCGTCTCGTAATCCTCATCCTCCGCCAGCTCCTTCACCAGGATAATGCTCTTTTCGTCCACCGCCGTGATGAAATCCTGCGGATTTCCGGCAAACATCATCTTTACCAGCTCCCTTGCGCTGGTATCCTTTTCCTGGCGCGTCTCAATCAGATAAACGATGCGCTTTGCCTCGATGTTAATATGAAGCTTCTTCGCACGGTTATAAATATCCACCAGC
>DKTR01000047.1:1510-2282 GCA_002473385.1 Lachnospiraceae bacterium UBA7225 | reverse complement strand
GCACGGTTATAAATATCCACCAGCAGAAGATTATCCAGCAAAAGATTCTGGATAAAGTTATTCTTATCAAAACGCTCTTTATATGCAATAATCAGATTCTGAATCTGGCTGACACCGATCTTACCGATCATGTAGGCATCCTCGCCATTTCCCCGTGCAACCAGAATATACGCCGGAATGCCGTCGTCTAAAATTTTAAAAAAGTGATATCCCTGCATCACCTGGCTGTCCGCCGCCGAATTTACAAAAAACTGAATCGCCTCACGCTGCACATCATCCTCCGGCATCGTGGAAGCGACAACATTTCCCTCTAAATCTGAAACGCACAAATCGATTCTTGTGATTGCACGCAATTCTTCTATAGATGTTTGTATTACCTGTCCTGAAATCATATGTTCCCTCCTGACATTACGTTGTTAATGTTACCTTCGTTTTATGATAAATCATTTTTTTTATTTTCGCAACCGCTAACTTCCCTTATCCCGGCAATTTCACAAACTTTTTAGTGAATATTTAAATATACATCCTCCGCCCGGTGGAAGCCGTCCTCTATAATACTGTCGTCCATATTCTCCGCTGTAACAGCCATCGGTTCAATATAATAGCATGGTACGTTGTAGGTTCCGTCAAAAACAGTCTCTCCGTCTGTTTCTTCTGTGATATCCTCTCCCCGTCCGATTTTCACTGCAAATTCCGCCGCTTTTTTTGCAAGCTCTTCTACCGGCTTATACACCGTCATAGTCTGCGTGCCTTCCACGATCCGCTGGCAGGC
>DKTR01000047.1:863-1247 GCA_002473385.1 Lachnospiraceae bacterium UBA7225 | reverse complement strand
GCCTTCCACGATCCGCTGGCAGGCGGAAAGCTCCGCATCCTGCGCAACCACCGTCACCTTGCCGGCAAGCCGGTTTTCTGCAAGTGCCCGGACCGCCTGGCTGGCAAGATCATCGTTTCCGCACATTACACCCACGATATCATCCGTCTGCGCAAGCCCCTCGTTTACCATGTCATAGGCAAGCTCAGCAAGCCAGTTATCACAATAATTTGTGTAGACCACTGTCAGCCCCGTCCCTTCAATCGCCTGTGTAAAGCCCCTCACAACATCCGTCACATTTTTGTCTGTCGGAGAGCCATTGATGGCAAAAATATTTCCGCCCTCCGGGCAGGCAGCCGCCATTGTCTCACCCATCAGCGTTCCCACCATCTCATTGTCAAAGGA
>DKTR01000047.1:0-572 GCA_002473385.1 Lachnospiraceae bacterium UBA7225 | reverse complement strand
TCTCATTGTCAAAGGAAATATACAAATCTGTATCAGCATCGACAATCAAGCGGTCATAGCTGATGATCTTTATCCCCTCCTCCTGTGCGCTTTTTATGACATCCTTCAGAGCGTATCCGTCAATCGCAATCACTACAATGACGTCCATTTTCTTTTTTATAAAATACTCTATCTGTGATACCTGCTCCTGTACATCCCCGTTTGCCACCTGCACATTTACCTGCGCGCCCAGGCTCTGGGCCGTCGAGACAAACATATCGCGGTCGCGTGTCCAGCGCTCAATCACAAAGGAATCAAAGCTCAGCCCGATCTGCAGCGCGTTCTCGCTCTCCACCGGGTTTTCCTTTTTCTGTCCACTGTAACTGCAGCCGGTCAGAATCAGCGTCACCACCGCTGCCAGAATCAGACATTTCCGTCTCCCTGTTCTCATCCGTAGCACCTCTCTCTATACTCCCTGGGAGTTACTCCGGTATGTTTTTTAAATATTCTACTAAAATAATTCGGATCAATGTAGCCGCTCATCACTCCGATTTCCTTGATGGAAAGCTCCGGGTCCTCCAGCAGCTCCTTGG
>DKTR01000024.1 GCA_002473385.1 Lachnospiraceae bacterium UBA7225 | reverse complement strand
TATGCGAATGTCGGGCAGGATTGTAGAAGTGCGCAGCACGGAGCAATCCGCAGGCATCATAGTCGGGGGCTTTTGACCCCGACATCATATAATGAGATAGGCTCATTTGCCAGGCAACACATATAATGAAGTTGTGATGTTGGAGCTGGAAGAATAAAAAGCGGAAAATGATTTGCGGGGAAGTGAGATACGATGCAGATAACAGATATAGACATCCATGTACAGGCAGAAAAGGAAGGACAGACGGGAAATGTGGAGGTAATCATGCACTGTGATACGCGGGAGAAGGGCTTCCTGTGTGCGCAGCTCCTCTCGGAGGAGGGGCAGGAGGAGGACCGCATTTTCCCGGTACCGACAGAGGAGGAAATTGATTTTTGCATGCAGGTGTCCCCGGTACGCCTGTGGGATGTGGAGCGCGCTTATCTGTATGACCTGGTGCTGGAGCTGCGCGATGAAGAGATGCGCCTGCTTGGCTGTACTGTAAAGAAGATTGCTTTCCGGAGAGTGGAGAGAGAGCAGGAGAAGCTTTGGCTGAACGGTCAGTGTGTTTTTCTTCGTCCATGGCACTGTACGGAGAAGGAGCTTAGGGAGACGCTGGAATCCCTGCAGGCCTTTCGATGCTCTGAAAAAAAGGCGGTGCGCAGCCGGGAAGAGACACAGTCCGGGTCTGCCGGAGTGACACCGGCACGCGGTCTGGAAATGCTGCTGCGTCACTGGCTTGCTGCTATCAGGCGGGGACATTACAATGCACTTTCTATTGCCTGGGAAAATACAAAAGTACAGGGTGAACAGCTGGACCGGTGGCAGGCAATGCTTGCAGAGCTGTGTCCGGAATATGGACTGTACTACGATGAAGAGGCAAAAAGCGAAGGTGTGACGGCCGCGCCGCCTGGTGCCAGCTTCGAGCTGAACGTTACGCAGGAGGGCGTGCTTCTGGAAAACCGCTGCAGCTTTATAAATGCGTCGGAGTACGAACTGCGTTACGCTATTTTCCGTGATGGGAAAACGATTTGTAAGGGAAGCATGTGTGCGGACGTGCCGCCGAAAAGCGGACGCTATATCGAGCTTCCGTTTACAGTCCTGCAGGAAGCGGGAGAATATATCTACCGCGTTTCCTTACATTTGAAGAGGGACATGCCGTGGGCAGCAAACGGCTATGAAATTGCTGCGGGAGAAAGTCTGATTTCTAATTTATTTTCTGCATAAGCTGGCGATAAGCTATTGCAGGGACAGGAGAGAAAAAGAATGTTTGATTATTTAAAACTGGCGAATCCGGAATTTTTTAAGGAGAATGTGCTGCCTGCACATTCGGATCACATCTGCTATCCGGGCGTGGAGTGGATGGAGCGCGGGGAAAACCCGTTCCGGGAATCCCTGAACGGCTTGTGGAAGTTTTCTTATGCACGGAACTTTAGTGAGCTTGTGCAGGACTTTGAACTGCCGGAGACAGACTGCCGGGGATGGGCGGATATCCGTGTCCCGGCGCATATCCAGATGGAAGGCTACGATATCCCGGCATACGTAAATGTGCAGTATCCATGGGATGGCCGCGAGCAGATCTGGGCGGGGGAGATTCCCACGCGCTTTAACCCTGTTGCAAGCTATGTGAAATATTTTACTGTGCCGGAGGCAATGAAGAACAAGCCGCTGTTTATTTCTTTCCAGGGTGTTGAGAGCGGCATGATTCTCTGGCTGAACGGACATTATGTCGGCTACAGCGAAGATAGCTTTTCGCCCTCGGATTTTGAGCTGACTCCTTACGTGAAGGACGGCGAAAACAAGCTTGCCGTGCAGGTAATTAAATGGACGGGCGGAAGCTGGACGGAGGATCAGGATTTTTTCCGCTTCTCCGGTATTTTCCGTGATGTTTATCTGTACACCCGTCCGGAGGTGCATATTGCAGATCTGAAGATCCGGACGCTGCTGGACGACACTTATGCTTCAGCGGAACTGGCAGTGGATGCACATGGCTGCGGAAGCGGAAGTGTCCGGGCGGTTTTGCGGGAAAGCGTGCTAGAGGAATACCGTCTGCCGCAGATTCTGGAGAGCGGTAATCTCCCTTCGGGATGCGGCACCGTTTTTGCGGAGAGTGAATTTGCTTTCCAGGATGGAGAGGGGCATATGCGCCTTCCGGTTCGGGATTTTAAGCTTTGGAGTGCGGAGGAGCCGAATTTGTATGAGCTGCTGCTGACCGTATTCGACGGGCAGGGAAATATCACAGAAGTTATTTGTGAGGCAGTCGGTTTCCGGCGGTTTGAGAAGAAGGATGGACTGATGTGCCTTAACGGAAAGCGGATTGTATTCAAGGGCGTAAATCGCCATGAATTCAGCGCGCGGGCGGGGCGCGTACCGCAGAATGACGAAATTCTGCAGGATGTGCTCACTATGAAGCGGCATAACATCAACGCCATCCGCACCAGTCATTATCCGAATGATTCACGGATTTACCGTCTCTGCGACCGCCTTGGCATTTACATGATCGATGAAAATAATATGGAGTCGCATGGCTCCTGGGAACCGATCGGACGCGGCGCCGGAGAGATGGATATGGCAGTGCCGGGCGATGCGCCTCAGTGGCGGGAAATCATGCTGGATCGTGTGAATTCCATTTATCAGCGGGATAAAAACCATCCGGCGGTGCTGATCTGGTCCTGCGGAAATGAATCCTTTGGCGGATACAATATCAGCCGGATGGCAGATCGGTTCCGTGAACTGGATGACACGCGTCTGGTGCATTATGAGGGCGTGTTTCATGACCGCCGCTATAATGAATCCAGCGATATGGAGAGCCAGATGTATCCTTCTGTGGAGAGCATTAAGGAATTTCTGGCAAAAGATGGCAGCAAGCCTTTTATTTGCTGCGAATACACACACGCTATGGGAAATTCCTGCGGCGCTATGCACAAATATACGGAGCTGACGGACACGGAGCCGCTTTATCAGGGTGGTTTTATCTGGGACTATGTGGATCAGTCGCTTTATAAGAAGGATCGCTACGGGCAGGAATTCCAGGCATATGGCGGAGACTTTGGAGAGCGCCCGACCGACTATAATTTCAGTGGAAACGGCATTGTTTACGGCGGAGACCGCAGTCCGTCGCCAAAAATGCAGGAGGTAAAATACAATTATCAGAATGTGACAGCGGAGGTTTTCAAAGACCGGGTGCGCATCTGCAACAAAAATTTGTTTGTGAACACCAGCGCCTTTGCGTGCAATGTTACACTTGCAAGAGACGGCAGAGTGATCGGGCGTGCGCCGCTGAAGACAGAGGTGGCTCCATTGTCACAAAAAGAATATGAGCTGCCTGTGAGTGTGCCAAAGCTGCCGGGAGAATATGTGATCACAGTTTCCTTTGTGCTGAAGCAGGATACACTCTGGGCGAAAGTGGGACACGAGGTTGCATTCGGGCAGGGAATCTTCCGGGTGGAGGGTAAAAGTGCTTTAAACAGAAACCATACGTCCCATCCGCTGGAGGTTATACGGGGAACATTGAACCTTGGCGTGTGCGGTGAAGAATTTGAGGCTTTGTTTTCTTATGCAAGCGGTGGTCTGGTTTCTTACCGCTACGGCGGCGTGGAGATGATTGAAGCAATTCCGAAGCCGAACTTCTGGCGTGCGCCGACCGACAACGACGAGGGGTGCGGTATGCCTGCCCGCTATGCACAATGGAAGATCGCCAGCCTGTATCTGTCACATAAGGATTATGAGACAAATGCATGGGCAGAGCCGTTGATAGAGAAAGAGAAGAATCGTGTGACGGTTACCTATACCTATTATATGCCGACGAAACCGACAGCCTCCTGTCAGGTGGCATATACAGTTTATGGAGACGGCACAATCGAAACAGAGCTTTCATATAATCCGGTGAAAGAGCTGGGCGATATGCCGGAGTTTGGTATGATTATGAAAATCAACGCCGACTATGACCGCCTGGAATGGTATGGGATGGGACCGGAAGAAACCTATGCAGACCGCTGCCGGGGTGCGAAGCTTGGCATCTACCAGAACAAAGTGACAGATAACCTTGCGCGCTATCTGGTGCCGCAGGAATGCGGCAATAAGACCGGTGTGCGCTGGGCGCGTGTGACAGACCGGCGCGGCAGAGGGCTGTTATTTACGGGCGATGCCATGAACTTTTCTGCACTTCCATGGACGCCGCACGAACTGGAAAATGCCCGCCATGCATATGAGCTTCCGCAGGTGCATTACACAGTTATCCGCGCGGCAAAGCAGCAGATGGGAATTGGCGGCGATGATAGCTGGGGTGCACGTCCGCACAGAGAATATCTGATTGACACCGGGGAAAAGCTCACATTCAAATTTACAATGAAGGGAATTTAACAGAATATTTTTAATTTATTTTGTGAAAGGGGTTGTAATAAACATCCCTGGCAGGCAGAAATGATATTCCGGATGCTTCTGGGAAGCCGGATCGGAGAGAATACGGCATGAAGAAAATAGTTGCATATAATCTATAAAAAAGGAGAATGCAAATGGCAGATGTATATGTGGCAAGTGAAAAACGTTATGAAAAAATGGTATATAACCGGGTTGGAAAAAGCGGTCTGAAATTCCCGGCCGTATCGCTGGGGTTCTGGCATAATTTCGGAAGTAAGGATAATTATGACACGATGAAAGCCATGTGCCGCACTGCTTTTGATGTGGGAATCACCCAATTTGACCTTGCAAATAACTACGGTCCGGTATACGGAAGCGCAGAAGAAAACGCGGGACGGATCCTGCGGGAGGACTTCCGGCCGTATCGCGACGAGCTTGTAATTACTTCAAAAGCTGGTTACGATATGTGGCCCGGACCTTACGGTGACTGGGGCAGCAAAAAATATCTGACTGCAAGTGTGGATCAGAGTCTGAAGCGTCTCGGCCTTGAATATGTGGATATTTTTTATCATCACCGCATGGATCCGGAGACGCCTCTGGAAGAAACCATGGAGGCGCTTGCGTCTATTGTAAGAAGTGGAAAAGCTCTCTATGCGGGAATTTCCAACTACAATGAGGAGTATACAAGAAAAGCGGCAGCCATTATGAAGGAGCTTCATTGTCCGCTGATTGTCAATCAGAGAAAATATTCCATTTTTGACCGCACCATCGAGGAGGACGGGGTGAAACAATGCTGCAGGGAGATTGGCATGGGAATCATTGCCTTCAGTCCGCTGGCGCAGGGGCTTCTGACTGATAAGTACCTGCACGGTATTCCGGAGGACAGCCGGATTGCCAGAGATCACCGTTTCCTTAAAGCGGATGCCCTGACGGAGGAGTGCTTAAACCGGATCGGAAGACTGAACACTATGGCAAAGGAACGTGGACAATCTCTGGCCCAGATGGCGTTGTCCTGGATTTTAAAGGATAATGGGGTATGCTCTGTTCTGATCGGAGCATCCAGACCGGAGCAGATTCTTGAGAATATTTGTATAGTGGAAAATACGGCATTTACAGAAGAAGAAATCCGGAGAATCGAAGAGATCTGTGGACGCGCATAGAACAAAATTCTGAATTACTTCATATTTTTGCAGAAGCCGTGTTTTTGGGGGGGATGTTATGCAAATCCCCCCTTCTCCTTTTATTGCACAATTAAGTCCACAATAGCACTTTTTTTAACATCCACCAGTCCTTTATCGGTCAGCTTCAATGCCGGGCTTACAGGCAGTCCAAGCGTACCCAGTGACATAATGGGGTTAGAGTGCTGGTAACCCAGCCTGATCAGGCTTTTTCGTATTTTGTGTAATTCGGTTCCAATTTCTTCTACGGATCGGTCAGAAAGGATTCCGCAGACAGGAAGGGGAAGCTGGGAGAGAATTTCACCATTTTGTACGGTAAGGAATCCACCCTGCATTTTCTGGATTCTTGAAACGGCGAGCTTCATATCTGCTTCATTGTCCCCGGCTACAAATAAATTGTGGTGGTCATGGAAATAGGTGGTGGCGGCAGTTCCTTTTTTGAGAAATGCCCCTGTGAGGAAACCGTAACCAATATTTCCATTTTTCCCGTGCCTCTCCAGCACCATGGCCAGGAGACAGCCGCTTCCTTTCCAGTCAATATAACCGTTCCGTACAGGCATGGTCACATGCTTTTCCAGCGTCTGGGTGCAGTCCGGCTGCACTTCGATGACACGGACAGTTACCTGGGAAGGAGCGGATGATGCAAAGGTTTCATTTCCGGTAAAACGGGAGAGCGGCATCCGGAAATCTTCGTCTGTCAGTTCGGCAAGCCGGATGCTTTGATAAAAATCAGAAGGAAATACATCCTGCCTGTGGACGAAAGACTGCTTCTGACGGTTAAATATTTCCTGCCCGTTTTTGTATACCAATTCCGGTGTAAGGTGTGCCGGATCTTTTACAAGCATAAAGTCAGCCAGTTTACCGGGAGCAATTACGCCTCTGTCGTACAGGTGCATCCGGCGGCTGGGAGTATAGGTGGCACAATAAATCGCCTGCTCGGCAGGAAACCCTTTTGCAATTGCTTTTTCTACAACCTTGTTCAGATGTCCTTCCTGATAGAGCGTATCAGCCATGGTGTCGTCTGTGACAAATCCGCAGTATTCATAGAGGTGGTTCTCCCGGATATAATCCAGAACCTCTTTTTTCAGCATTTTCTCCTGCAGTTCCATGAACATGCCGTTTTCTATCCGCTGTCTGACTTCTTCCAGCGTGTGCTCGGTGTGATCAGCATCAATTCCCAGATAAAGAAATTTGGCCAGTTCAAGACCTACAAGGGAGGGACAGTGCCCTTCAATCACGTAACCGGGATGTTCCTGTCTCAGATAATCCAGAAATTTGGTGATTTCCAGGGAATTCTCGCGGATAATCTGGCGGTAATTCATGATCTCCCCCACGCAGACAATATCCTTTTCTGCCAGCAGGTGTTTCATAGCCTGACAGTCGATGATTCCTCCGGTAGTTTCCAGGGACTGGCTGGTGGAGGGGACGCTGCTTGGGATACCGTAATAGATATCAATAGGAGATTCCTCTCCGGCCTGGATCATTTCCAGAATACCGCGGATTCCTTTTACATTTGCCATTTCATGGGGCTCGGAGACTATCGTTGTCACTCCGTGGCCTGCCAGACAGCGTCCGAAGGGTCCGGGAGTCATCATGGAGCTTTCAATGTGCATATGAATGTCCACCAGTCCCGGCAGCATATAGAGTCCCCGGGCATCCAGAATCTTTTCCGGATGCAGGCAGTCTGAATGTTCTCTGTCTATATAATAAAATTTTTCTTTTTGCACATATACATCGCCTGGAATAAAACGCTTCAGGTAAGAGTTAAATACCAGGGCGTTTTTTATCAATAGAGAAGTATTTTCCATAGGGGAGGCCTTTCCTTACCGGATGATACTATAGAAATACAGCATACATACAGCTACAAGTACATACATAACCGGAGAGATTTCTTTTCTCTTACCGGTAGCAATCTTCAGAATCAGATATACCGGAAGCGCTGCGCAGATACCATTTGCGATATTGTTTGCAAAGATGGTAAAGGTAACACAGACAAACGCCGGAATATATTCTGTGATATCCGAGTAATTAATATTTTTCATACTGCTCAACATATTGATACCGATGTAAATAAGGACCGGTGCTGTTGCAGCAGAAGGAATGATCAGTGCAACAGGAGCGAAAAACAGAGCCAGTGCAAAGAAGAGACTGGTAAATACAACGGTAAGTCCTGTTTTTCCGCCCGCTTCTACCCCGGCGGAGGATTCCAGGTAAGTGGTCATACTGGGCATTCCGAACAGAGCGCCAAAGCTGGTGGCGATTGCATCCACTTTAAAGCAGCGGTCTATACCGGGCAGGTTTCCGTCTTTGTCCAGGTATCCCGCTTTTGCACCTACACCGAGAACAGTCCCGAAGGTTGAAAAAAAGTCTGGGACAAAAAGAGCAATCAAAAACGGTATGTAGGCGAAATTAAGAGCACCCGGAAAATCTACTTTCATAAACTGTGTACCGATATTGGCAGGAAGAGATACAATACTTTCAGGGAGCTTTGTTACGCCAAACGGAATTCCGATCAGTGTTGTCAGCAGGATTGTAAGAATCATTCCGCCTGCTACATTTCTTGCTTTCATGATAAGCAGAATGATAAATCCGATAACACAGACAATGACAGATGCAGAATTCAGCTTACCGAAAGCCAGCGTATTTTTATCTGCGTTTGCAACGATAAGACCACAGCTTTTTGCTCCCAGAAGGGCGATAAAAAGACCGATACCTGCGCTGACAGCCTGCTTCAGACTCACGGGGATGACACGGACAACAGCTTCTCTCAATCCCAGAAAAGAAATTAAGATAAACAGGATACCGCTCCAGAAGATAACTCCGGCGGCAACAGGTGCGGAGATCCCTTCGTTGGCGATCATCGAAGCCACGATCCCTACGCTTCCCAGACCGGGAGCCAGTGCGAAGGGACGATTCGTGTAGAATGCCATTGCACAGCTTGTGAGAATGATCAGCATTACCATAGCAGTAAGCATAACGTGTTTGTCCAGTCCGGCTCCGCCTAAGATATTAGGGACAGTTGCCAGAACATATGCCATTGTAACAAACGTGGTCAGTCCGGCAAGAAATTCCGTCTTAACATTTGTGTGGAATTGGGACAGCTTAAACTGTTTTTCAAGAAATTGTTTCATTTTGTTCTCCTTTTCATTTGTGAAGTTGATTCTTTATGTCTTTTATTGTATGATGGTAAGAAAAAAAAGTCTAATTTCTATTATTCATAAAAAGTATTCCATTTGTTCATAGTTGAAAAGCGCGGAAGGAGAAAGAGATGAACATACAGGAATTGAATTATATCATGTGCATTGCAAAACACCGGAATCTGACAAGAGCTGCACAGGAATTGTATATTTCTCAGCCTACACTGAGCAAATATCTTCAGAAGCTGGAACGGGATCTGGATGGAAAATTGTTCAGCAGAAGTGGGAATTGCTACACTCCCACTTACCTGGGAAGGCGTTATATGGAATATGCCAGAAAAATGCTGGAGCTAAACCAGGACTGGGAAAAAGAACTGCTGGATCTTCAGGCGTGCCGGGAAGGAGAATTGAATATTGCATTTCCGCTGATGAGAAGTTCCTGTATGGTGCCTGATATCCTCCCTGTATTTCATGAAAAGTATCCGGGAGTGAAAGTAAATTTTCTGGAAGAAACGTATGCGATCCAGGAGCGGCTGCTTTTGGATGATCAGCTTGATTTTGCCGTGTTTAATGAGGCACATCCCCATCCGAATCTTGTTTATGAGGTTCTTATGGATGAGGAAGTTCTGCTGATGCTCTCCCCGGATCATCCACTGGCTTACCAGGGAAAAGAGCGGGAGGGATGCAGATATCCGTGGATCGACCTGAAGCTTTTGGAAAATGAGCCGTTTATCCTTCATTTCCCGGATCAGACAACCGGACGGATTGCGCTGGAATTATTTGAAAAATATGAAATAGAGCCGCCGGTTCCTTTTCATACCAGAAACTCACAGGCATGTGCGCTGCTGGCGTATCAGGGGATGGGAGCCTGCCTGATACCGGAAAACTATGTGAAGAGCATGAAATTTGATCGTCCGCCTGCCTGCTTTTCTGTTGGCGACGGTGGCGCGTTCGGCACGCTTACCATCGCTTACCGGAGGGGTGCATATCTGCCATCCTATGCCAGAGATTTTATAAAAATTGCGCAGGAAAATCTGCACAAGTAACTAATACAGTAGATTTATTTTGCGCAGTGTAATATACTATATATTGATTACATATAGCCTGCTATACGTTTGAACCACTATAGAGGAAGTCAGATGATAAATCAAGTATTAGAGGATGTGGCAGTTTCCTATGCGGACCCTAAGTATAAAGGGCAGAAAATGGGAATGGAGCTTGAAGATTTAAAGAGATCCAGGGAGGAGTAATGTCAATGGAAAACAGCAGAAAGAAGGATCATACAACGCGTTTCCTGATATACAGCTTTATTGGGCTTTCATTTTTTTGTGTTATTATTTTCAGCATACTTGGAATATATATGAGCCGGAAGAGTAAACAGGCGGTTTACGAAATTGGAAAAATTTATATGTCCGGAATGAATGAACAGATGTCCAGACATTTTGAAAGTGTCATTAAATTGCGTTTTGATCAGGTCACCGGCATTGTTTCCGTCGTCTCAACAGATGATCATGCTAAAGAGAAGCTATATGAGGAGCTTACTTACAGGGCACAGGTCAGAAATTTTGATTATTTGGCACTGTGTTCAGCCGGGGGAGATTTTGAGACACTTTATGGAGATCCTATACATCCGCTCAATCCGCAGCCTTTTATAGAAGCATTATTACAGGGAGAACACAGAGTGGCTGTGGGTGTTGACTCTGCCGGGAATGAAGTGGTATTGTTTGGCGTTGCCGCGGCCTATCCTATGCAGAATGGTGACAGGAGTATTGGTCTGATAGCAGCCGTTCCTCTGGAGTATATTACCGATATTCTTGCCTTAGGCCACTTATAAATGATTTT
>DKTR01000132.1 GCA_002473385.1 Lachnospiraceae bacterium UBA7225 | reverse complement strand
ATGCGCTCCCAGCCGCACTCCATGCTGCTGTCCACTTCGCACATGCCGTTTTTGGAACCGCCGCACTGTCCGTTTACAAGGCTCTTGGAGCATGCCGTGATCGGGCAGATACCGCCGGTCAGGTTCAGATAGCACTCACCGCACTGCTTGCAGTCATATTCCAGCGGCGTCACGCCCTGGAATCCGGGCAGCGGATATGTATCGCATGCTGCGCACACCTTCTTATCTTCGAAATACTCCGCAACTGTCTGCACGCCAACGCCGCAGGAGAGCACCAGTATCACATCGGCAGCCGCAATCTCATCTTTATGCTTTTCCAGACGCAGCTTCATGTTATCCGGATTACAAATATAATCCGTTGTAATTGCTCCCGTCAGTTTTCCGTCAGCTTCCAGCTCCTTCTGAAGCTCTGCTGCTTCCTTTTCCGGGAAATGCACTTCCTTGCATCCATGGCAGTTAATGATAAAAACCTTCCCATCTGCCAGTGATGCGATCGTTTCTTTGGATTTTAACTGGGTAATTAACATATTACTTCATCCCCCTTACCGCATTTTTTCCGGCTTTTATCTTGCTCACTAACGGAATTTTGGAGGAACAGATATATTCGCAGCTTCTGCACTCCACACAATCCATGACATTTATATCTTTCATACCCTGCCAGTTCTGCTCATCCGCATATTTTGCGAAATACAGCGGAGAAAGCTCCATCGGACATACATCCACGCAGCGTCCGCACTTAATACACGGCTGCTCCACACTGTGGTCCGTCTCAATAGCAATGATGCCATTGGAACCCTTCATGATCGGCACATTCGTATTATTAAGAACAAAGCCCATCATCGGACCGCCTGCCTTGATGGTAATATCGTCGCCCACAAGACCGCCGCAGTAATCAATCAGATCCTGTGTATTCGTACCGATCTTCACGATATAGTTACCCGGCTTTTTCACTCTCTCGCCAGTCACCGTCACGACACGCTCGATCAGCGGCATGCCCTTCTGGATCGCGTCAGAGATTGCTTTCGTAGTACTGATATTGCTGACAACACAGCCTACATCTGCGGGAAGTCCTCCGCGCGGCACCTGTCTGCCCATCACGCGCTTGATCAGCATCTTCTCAGCGCCCTGCGGATATTTCGTCTTTGCAACTACCACCTCAATATTGTCGCAGTCAGCCGTCTTTGCCTGCATCAGCTCAATGGCATCCGGTTTATTATCTTCAATAACGATCAGACCCTTTTCGGCATTCACCGTTTTGATGATTGCCTTCAGACCATAGATAACGTCATCAGCAAACTCCAGAAGCACCCGGTGATCCGCGGTCAGATACGGCTCACATTCACAGCCGTTCAGCAGAACCGTATCGATCGGCTTTGGAGGTTTCAGTTTTACCGCTGTCGGGAATCCGGCTCCGCCCATACCAACAATTCCTGCCTCACGGACAATCTCAACGATCTCATCCGGAGTAAGGCTCTCGGGATTCTCATGTGGTTTTACCGATTCGTGCAGCGTGTTTTTCCCATCCGAACGGATGACAACCGACAGGCATTCGCCTCTTGTCGCATGTCCGTGCGGCTCAATCGCAACTACCGTTCCGCTGACGCTGGAGTGAACCGGACTGCTGATGAAGGCTGCCGCCTCACCGATCTTCTGTCCAACCTTCACGGTATCGCCCACCTGCACAACCGGATTTGCCGGCGCGCCTGCATGCATAGACAGCGGAATAACCACTTCTTCCGGCTCCTGGAATCTTTCCAGCGGAAGATGCTCTGTGAACTCCTTGCGCTCCGAGGGATGAACGCCGCCATAATAGCCCGCAAGTCTGCTCTCACGGACAGATTTCACATAGTCATTGATAACCTTAAAGTTCACTTTCGAATAATCCCGTACCTGAACCGGCTGATTGAGGAACTCTTCCAGACGTCCCTGCTTTTCCAGTCTTCTGTAAATCTTTTCCCATGCACAGTCCTTATTGCTGTCCACTTCACATTTCCCGTTCTTTGCGCCTCCGCACTGTCCGTTTACAAGGCTCTTGGAACAGTCAACAATCGGGCAGATGCCTCCGGTAATGTTCAGAAAACACTGTGCACATGCATCACAGCTCTTTTTCGTAAGCGCCATGCCATGATGTCCCGTATAATTCAGTGAATTACTGGCCGCATATACGGGCTTTTCCGCCAGATCCGCGACGGTCTGGATACCCAGACCACAGGAAATCACAAGCACATTTTCCGTTTCCCCCGGAATCATGTCCTCCATCTTTTTCCCGGTCTGAATCTTGTTACATAAAAAATCAACCTTTGCACTTCCCGTAATTGTTTTACCTTGTTCAGCTACCAGCTTCGCAAGCTCATCACAATCCGGTTCGTCAACGGTTTCAAACTCTTTAAAGCACTTGTTGCAGGCAACAATAAACAGGTTGTCCTTCCCGGCCAGCAGGGACACCAGTTCTTCATTGCTTTTTAACTTATACTTGGTATAGTTTTCCAATCGCTCACCTTCCTTATCTAGTTGATTCCCTCGTGAATACGTGTTTAAGTATAACACATATTGGCTATATTATCTAGTTCAAACAGATTTTTTTCCACAGCATTTTTTGTATTTTTTTCCACTGCCGCAGGGACACGGATCGTTGGGGTATACCTTCTTTTCTTTCACAATTGGTTTTTGTACCGGCATACGAAAATCATCATACAAATCATTATAATAGTCTGCCTCTTCCATTGAATCAGAAAAAGACTTAAGCTGCGCTTCTATCCATTTTAAATCTTCTTTCAGTTCCAGATGATCCGCCAGAATCTTCGCCCGTTCGAATAGCAGACTGTTATGTATCGTGCAGGGAACACCGATTACTTCTTTCCGTATCAGACGATATGCTGCTTCTGTCCCCTTCTGTTCCTGTACACACCAGCTAAACACATTCCAGGCATTTTCATTGTGCGGCTCTCTTTGCAGCCAGTTTCTAAACCACGCATCGCCTTCCTCTGCTTTTCCTGCCGCATATAGTTCCTCCCCGATTGCACAGTGGAAATTACTGTCATCATCAAATGTCCAATCCATCATATTCAAAACATTGTGACAAAAGTCAAGGCGCTTCTCGTGTTCACCTAAATTACCAAGTTCCATTTCCAGATCCTGCAACCACGCATCAATCGGATACCGGTAGTCCTGCTCCTCCATCAGACCGCTGACACTATATTTCTCTTTTTCCGGTCTGATAATATTCTGAAATATTTCCCATGCCCGCCACCAACAGTCCAGCAGCACATCATCCTGCACATTCTGAGCCTCATAACCGCGCTGCACAAGTTCGTCCCATTCATCCCACTCTGTCAAAATTGCATGCGTATCTTCAAAATCTACACATTGCTGAACCATTTCGCTTAATGCATCTGCATATCGCTTTTCATCATAAGACTGGTTCTCTTTCATAACATCATATATCTCCGTAAGCACAACCGCTCCGATTTTTTCTTTTGCTTCTCTTGCGGAATACCCAGCATCCAGCAGCCTTTGATAAGCCTGTCCGGCTGCCGGCGGATCATTCTCTCTTAACTGATTATCTACAACTTCCAAAATTATTTTCTTCAATCGTATATTTGCCATTATCCTTTTCCCCAAAATGCTACCAGTTTCTGTTTCAAAACGTATTCTTTTAAAACGTATCCTTAATCCCAAAAATCAAAAACAACCGGCAATTTGCATAAGCTCTGCCCGACGGTCTCCACATCCTATAACCGGACATTTTTTAATTCTTCAAGTCTGCGAAAAAACATTTCTTTCCATTCTATCTTATCCTCAAAAAGTCCTCCATCTATATCTTTAATCTGATGCAGTCCAATATTTCTAACTGCCTCAATTGCCGCCTCCCGCTGCGTTTTTTTCTCAGGATAAACTGTCTGACAGTTTGTTCCATCTATAGTATCATAACTTCCAAAACTCTGATTAAGATCCATAATCGGATACAGCGAAATATATTGATTAGTCTGATTATCAACCAGGAATCCCCAATTTTCCGGATGGCGATCTATGTTGCCAACCAGATAATCCAGTATATTCATTCCATAGTACGTCTCTTTATCTATCCTCAAACACTCGCCCAATACATCCAGATCATGATTTTGCGCATATATTTCAAATGCCATCTTCGAAATGATAGAATACCGCCTGGATGTTATAATTTTACTCTGAGTTACTTTCTGCCCATCATAAAAGCCTTCATCATATTTCACCTGTTTAAAATCAAAGCATTGGCATAATCTGCTTGCTAAGAGTTCCTTTTGAACAGCATCTTCACCACCGTCTTTTAATAAAATAAAATCCTTTCCCCTTCTAATCCAGGCTTTGGGGAAGCAGCCTCTTGTAGATAAATCCGGCGCCAGTTCTTGATTCGTAACTGTCATCGGCTTTCCACGCAAGGAAAGCTCTACCACCGCCTCATTTAGTGAATTATCGTATAAATTTATCCCTTCATAGGAAATATCTTCATCACTCTTCTTTACCCAATAAATATCTGTCAGGGATACGCAGTGATAGGATAATGATATTTTCGCACGATCCCGGTCTGTCGTTGCCTGTGCCATTCCAATACTGTTTAAAATTTCTTTTGCAAATTTTCTGTCCAGAGACAATACCCGCGAGGCACACCAATAATAAAAATTATTCATATTATTAATCAACGTATCAAAATCGCGCTCTTCTTCCAAATAAAGGTCATATGGAATAAACCTTTCATTCAAAACCGTGACCTCTCCACGGGTATTAATCTCCGCTACTTTTTTTTCACCGTGCATGATGTCATAACATATAATAACTTTTTTGGATTTTTCTCTCGAAATATTATCATTTTGTTCCATTTTTATCTGCACTTCTTTCGCCTCTCAACCAAAGTTGTTTACATTGTACCATGTTATTATTTTGCAAACAAGACATTTTCCTTTTTGAAAATGGCAAACGCTTATTCCTGTAATTTCCGGTATTCCCCCGGATTTTTCCCCGTATACTTTTTAAATGCCACTGTAAACCAGGACACATTCTGATATCCGGTCTTTTCCGCTATTTCATATATTTTCATCTGACTTGTCTTCAGTAGCTGCATGGCTTTTTCCATACGGATCTGCGTCAGATAACTGCCAAATGAAGTTTTCATTTCTTTGCTGAAAATCGTGCTGAAATAACTCGGATTGATATACACATAATTTGCCACTTCCTCCAGACGGAGATTGGCATCCTGGTAATGCTCTTCCATATAGCGTACTGCCTTATACACTGCGGAATTCGGGCGAAGCTCCCTGATATTTCTGATGTAGTCCGCAGTATCTTTCAAAATGCCGCACAGCCTGTCCACCATTATAGCAGGATCCTTCTCATCCAGTATAGAAGCGATCATATCCGGCACCGACAGAAATAAATCCTCCGGTTTTCCCCCGTTCTCTCTGATTTCCCGGATCGTTTCCATCAAAATAGAAGCCGTCAGCGTATGGATCACCACTCCGGACAGTTTCTTCTCCAAAATACATTGTAATAAATCCCCGGCAAACTGATCTGTTTTCTCCTGCGTACCGTCTTTCAAAACCTGCTTCACGGAAGCGCTCAGATTCGGCATATCCGGAACAGTTTCTTCCTTTACGCAGATATCCGTGTAAAATATCAGAGACTCTTTTGTAAAAAAACGATATTCCACCGCCTTCAGGCTTTGCTGGCAGGCTCTGGGTATTTCCTGCACTGAATACTGTTTTTCACTGATCCCTACAACACATTCCCGGTAATATTTCGCATAAATATATTGCAGGTCTTTCACGCCGGCAAATCCATCCGTCTTATGAAACAGGCAGTAGGTGACCATCCTTTTCTGATTCTGGAAGTACCTGATACTTACCTCTTTTTCCTGTTCTCTCATCCATTCCCGCAGCTCCTGCTCCAGTTTTTCATAAAAAGACTCTTCACGGAAAACCGGAGTGCCCCTGTAAACGGTGAGCACAGAAAATGCCCGAAACGTTTCCAGATACTGTATCTCCTCAGCCGTAAAGGAATCCATATCACCGCCAAAAGCCAGCACCTTTAATTTGCTCTCCAGTGCATCCGCCCGTGCCTGGACAAGTATCTTTTTTTCTGAATGGAGAAGTGCCAGTCTTTCCGATGCTTCCTTCAGCAGTGCGATCAGCCGGTCCGGATCAATCGGCTTCAGCAGATACGCGAATGCGCCCAGATTCAGCGCCTGCTGTGCATATTCGAATTCATCATAGCTGCTGATCATAATAACCACACAGTCCGGCTGCTTTTCCTTTGCAAGTGCCAGAAGCCCGATTCCGTCCATCCGGGGCATTTTTACATCCGTGATAATGATTTCCGGTGCGGCAGCCTCAATCAAATCCACAGCTTCCTGCCCGTTTGCCGCCTGTCCGGCCAGCTCCAGACCCAATGATTTCCAGTCAATAAAATTGCTGATTCCCTCGCGGATAATGTCCTCATCATCTACAAGAATTGTCCTTATCATCTTCTCCCTCCCTGCGCGGAATACAAAATTCTACTATCGTCCCTTCCCCAAATCTGCTGCTGATATGAAGCGCCGCCTCTTCGCCGAAATACTTGCACAGCCTCTGATTTGTATTATAAAGAGCATACCCGGTTCCTGTTTTTCCATTTATACTCATCAGAAGCCTTTCCAACTGGATATCCGTCATACCGATTCCATTATCCGCGACAGATACCTGCACGCGGTCATTTTCCCTGTAGGCTATGATAATGACGATGCTGCCTTCCTCCATTTTTTCCTAAATACCATGATAAATCGCATTCTCCACCAGAGGCTGCAAAACCAGCTTGGGCAAAAGCCTGTCAAGAATTTCTTCATCTTCCAGATCCACAGAGAAACTGATTTTCCCCCGGTAACGCGTATTCTGAATCTTGATATATTCATTTACATGCTCCAGCTCATCACGCAGCGGAATAATATTCTTTCCTCTGCTCAGACCGATCCGGAAAAATTTCGAGAGTGATGTAATCACGTCGATTGCTTTGTTTCCTTCACCGGACCCGATCAGCCATATAACCGTTTCGAGCGTATTATATAGAAAGTGCGGGTTGATCTGCATCTGCAGCGCCTTCAGCTCGGCTTCCCGCAGACTCTCCTGCTCTTCAATGCCTGCTGCGATCAGATGTCTGGTAAATTCCATCATATTATTAAATTTATGCCCCAGGTTTGCCAGTTCATCCTTATAACGCACATGCATCTGCACATTAAAGCCCTGTTCTTCCGCCTCATCCATCAGCTCTATCAATCTTTGAATAGGATCCGTGACCGATTTGGCAATCATATCTGTTATTTTTAAAGCTGCAAAAATCATTACCGCTATCACGACCAGCAGAATCAGTCCCAGATCAATTATTCCGCCCAGCAGAATCGTCCTCGGAATATAGGATTCTACGGACCAGCCATTGCGCAAATCCTGCGTATAATAAAAGACAGAATTGCTTTTATTCTTTTCAGTGTAGCTTTTCTGCTCTCCTCTCTGGCTCTCCCCGTTCTTCTGAAACAGAATAGTATCATCATAATCGAGAATTTGCATTGTCCCGTTTTTCACGTTCCCATATTCCCGCAGGACCTCCTCCATCACATCTGCCTCAATCTCTATTAATATAATGCCGATTCTCCGCCCATCTGCCCTGCTGACAACCGGACACCCCATTGCCATATATTGCTTGTCAATGGATTTGAAAACTCTGGAATATAGCTGCGGCTTGAGCCATACAAAGCTGTCGACGCCAAGAATCTCCTGGTACCACGCCTCCTCCCTGAAATCCTTTTCCTGAAAGGTTACATTATGGGATTTCAGATTTATTCCATTATTGCTCAGTGCATAAAGCCCTGCAAAGCGGTTGCTGGTGTATCCGGCCAGGCGGTACAGTTCAAAATCGTATTGAAGTTCCAGAGAATACTGTTCCCTGATATCCCCCGGTTTCTCTGAACTGAGCACGTCCTGAAAAATTGCGTCGCTTTCTACGAGGGAAACCAGATTTTCCGCCTCATAAAATATATCGTTGAGGTTGTCCGCCACGGATTCCACAGACTGTGTGCTGAACGATTCGGCAAAATCCTCCACAATCCGGTAAGACGAGACATAAGAAATTCCCGCCACAAGCAGCATAGACGCGATCACAAGTGTGGAAAAATAAATCATCAGCCTGGTGTGCAACTTGCAATTCATCATATATCTGTGGAACCTTTTCATACTCCTCCTTATGCAGCTAAAGGAACTTTCCACATAGCTGTGAAATGTTCCCTGCTGCTTTCATTATTTATTTATGATTCCAGAAGTCTCTTCCATCATGGATGGCAATTCGATCCGCTCCGTCGTTCCGGTCCGTGCATTAAAATACATCAGCCACCTGTCATGCTCTTCATCATAAAACACAAACGGTTTATAAATGGATTCGCAATCCCAGGCTCCCGGCAGCCCGGCGGAAATAATCGGATTGTCCGCAGAGCGTTCCCATCCTGTAATACCGTCCCTGGACCGCGCAAGTCCGATTCTTGACTTAAATAAGTCCTCATATCCAATATAAAACATATAATACCACGCGTCTATCTTTATTACCTGACAGCCTGCCACATGCGCTCTTTCCCAGAAGTTTTTCTTTTCCGGCGCAAATACCGGATTATGTTCAGATTTTTCCCAATGGATGCCGTCGCGGCTGACCGCATAGCCAATCGCATCCGGTTCAAACCATCCGCCTCCGCTGTACCATAGCTTGTAGAGCTGCTCTTCTTCATCCCAGAGAATCGTCGGGCACATTAAAGACTGCTTCTCCCAGGGCTTATCCGGCACCAGAACAGGCTCGTCCAGTCTCTCCCAGCGGATGCCGTCGTCACTGTATGCGTAGCCAAGCACAGAACCTCCCTTATCCTCTTTTGAAGCCTCAATATAAGAATCTACCCATTTTCCTTCATTAAATCCTCCCGTTGTCTGGCTGGAATACCACATATGAAATTTACCATTGCGGTAATCCACCGCCGGACGATTCAGATCTTCCTCCCAGGCAATTCCTTCCCTCGGACTTAAAATTACATGGCGTTCCCCCCAATGCAGTCCGTCGTCACTTTCTGTATAAGCAATACTGTAATGTGTTCTCCAGGAAAAATACATGCGGAATTTGCCGTTTACTTTTAATACATGATTGTCAAAGCAAAAGTCTCCCGGCTCCCCGATAACCGGATTGTTTTCATATTTGCGCCATCCACCCTGACAGCCTACTGTTAACGGATCATAATTTAACATTTTGTTTCCTCCTCATTCTTTTTCATTTTCATCTGTTCCAGCCCTGCCTGCATTATAACAATCAAAAGTATCAGAAAACCCATAATCACATTTTGCCACCAGGTACTGATATTTCCCTGCATATTAAAAATATTTGTGATCATGCTCATAGTAAATACGCCGAACATGGTTTCCGACATATGTCCCACTCCGCCGGTGAGAAGTGTGCCGCCCAGAACAACCGCGCCAATCACCTGCATCTCATAGAGTTCTCCGGCGGTGGGCTGCGCGGCTCCCAGCCGGGATGTCAAGATCAGACCGGACAGAGCTGCTCCCACTCCACAGAGCATATAGGCAATCACGATGGTCCGCTCTGTGCGGATTCCCATCATCCGGGCGCCCTCCGGATTCTCGCCGGTCGCATACACACTGCGTCCGAACCTGGTATACTTCAGGCTGTAGCTTCCAAGAAGCACCGCTGCCAGAAAGATCAGTCCCGGTACGGGCAGTCCCAGAAATTTTCCTCTGCCGATCATCTGAAATGCCTCCGAAACCTTCTGCACATTCACCGAGCTTTCGTTTGTCATAATGTAGGCGATTCCCCGCAGACACATCATCATGGAAAGTGAAGTGATCCAGGGCGGTATTTTCAGCTTTGTTACAAAAACGCCGTTTGCCGCACCGATGAATGCCCCTGCCGCAACCGGCACCAGAATTGCCGCCAGCACATGTACCTCGCACATTTTTGCCGCCAGTATACCGCACACTGCCACAATGGAGCCGACGGAAAGATCAATGCACCCGGTAATGATGACAAAAGTCATTCCAACGGCAATTACTCCGATGATGCTCGACTGTCTGAAAAGATTCAGCAGATTGGTTGCCGTGAAAAACTGTTTATAGCGCAGAGAAGAAATGATAAACAGAAGCAGAAATACAGCGAACGCACTTTTTTGCTGAAACCAGACAATATATTTTTTTGATTTATTCATTCCTTCGCCCCCGTTCTTCCCGCCGTCAGAAGGCTGGTCAGTCTTCCATTCTGTGCACATACTGCAATAATGACTACCACTGTCTTTATGACGAGCGAATAGGAATACGGGATATTATTCATATTGACCATAACCGTAATAATCTGCATGACAAAAACCCCTGCTACTGTTCCGGCCAGATTCGCCCGGCCGCCCGCCATATTTGTTCCGCCGATCGCAGTAGAAGCAATCGCATCTACCTCTATCTGCAGCCCGAAGTTAATCGGATCCGCCGCGGACATGCGCGAGGCTTCCACAAGCCCGGCAAGGCCCGCCAGAATACCGCTTAACGTATAAATCAGCACTGTCATTCTGGAAACTCTGACACCTGAAAGCCTTGCCGCTCTCTGGTTATCTCCCATAGCCTCCACATAAGCCCCGAATTTCATGCGCTTCATCAGCAGGTACATCACAGCAATCGCCGCAGCCATCACAAAAAGCTGGACCGGTATCTGCCCGCCTACCTTATAAAATCCCAGGTTCGATATCACCGGATGCATAAACGAATATGTTCTCCCATCGTTGATCAGCTCCGCAAAGCCGCGTACCATATTCATCATCCCCAGGGTTACAATCATTGGCTGAATACGGAACTTTGCTATGATAATGCCACTGAGCGCCCCGCAGGCAAGTGCTGCCGCAATAGCGGCCACCAGTGCAAAAAGCGGAGAATACTCCAGCAATTTTGCAAAAATAATAGCCGAAAGCGCCATTACCGGACCAATGGAGATATCGATCCCTCCGGATGCAATTACACAGGTCATGCCAAGCGATACCAGCATGATCGTTGTACTCTGAATGACAATATTCCAGCAGGTATTTATGCTGCAGAAATTTTTTGTGACAATGCTGTTAAAAATGACCAGAACCAGCAAAGCGAGACAGACATTATATTTTTTTATCAGCTTTTTCATACTGGTCCTCCTCTGTAAATTTCTCATTTGCCGCTATTTTATTCATGATAATTTCCTGCCGGATATCCTCTCCCATCAGCTCTCCCAGCTTTCTTCCGTCACGCATAACCATAACACGGTTGCTGTTTCTTACTACCTCACTGATTTCCGAAGAGATCATTACCACACTCATGCCGTCTTTCGCCAGCTCTCTGATGATTTTTTCAATTTCCGCTTTTGCGCCGACATCAATTCCGCGCGTCGGTTCATCCATGATAATCAGCCGGGGACGTGTACAGAGCCATCTTGTAAGCAGCACCTTCTGCTGGTTTCCTCCGCTTAAATTTTTAACGGTCTGTTCCATGTCCGTTGTCTTAATTCCCAGCTTCTGAATGAATTCCTCTGTAATTTTCTCCTGCTCCCTGCGGGAAATGATCCCCGCTTTCGTAAGCCTCGGCAGCAGGACAATCGAAATATTTTCCCGCACAGACAGATTCGGTATAATCCCCTCAATACGGCGATCCTCCGGGCAGAGTGCCATTCCCTTCTCTATGGCATCGCAGGGAATCCGGAAATGAACCTTTTTTCCATCCATGAAAATATCACCGCGGTATTCCGTATCTGCACCAAACAATACCTTAATCAATTCTGTACGCCCGGAACCAAGGAGTCCTGCAAATCCCAGCACTTCTCCGGGATTCATATCAAAGGATACATCGGAAATCCGGCTGTTGCTGATATGGCGCATGGAGCAGAGCGGTTCTTTGCTGTAGCTGTAATGATTGTCCTGCAAACGCTGTTCACTGTTTTCTACCTTTTGTCCGATCATTTTAGACACCAGGGAAATTTCATCCAGATCACGGATGTCATACTCACCCTCTCTGACCCCGTCTTTTAAAATAGTTACGCGGTCACAGATTTCAAAAACCTCTCCCAGGCGATGGGAAATAAAAATCACAGAAACCCCCTGACGCTTTAACCGGCGGATAACATCAAATAAAATCTGCACCTCATTGTTATCCAGCGAGGAAGTCGGTTCATCCATAACTACCAGCCGCGACTGGATAGCCAGTGCTCTGGCTATCGCAACCATCTGCGCCACAGCCGTGCCCTGAATACTCAGCGTCTGTTTTACATCATAGGAAAGTCCAATGCTCTCCAGAAGCTCCTGCGCCTGCTTCTGCATTTTTTTCCAGTCTATTCCAAACCTTCCCATCGGTTCCCGGCCTATGTAAATATTCTCGCAGATACTCAGCCCGGGAATCAGATTCAGTTCCTGATAAATCGTGCTGATTCCCAGCTGCTGTGCTTCCAGGGAGGACTGCGGATGAATGCTCTGGCCGTCAAAAAGAATTTCTCCCGTATCGTTTTTATAAATACCGTTTAATATTTTTATCAGAGTAGACTTCCCGGCTCCGTTCTCGCCCATCAGAGCATGTACTTCCCCGTAGCCCACTCTGAAATCCACCTGCTTTATGGCCTGAACACCCGGAAAACCTTTTGAAATGTCTGTCATTTCCAATAAATATCTGCCTTCCATGAGTCCTCCCTTTTATTACCTAACCCGGATAAACCGGAAA
>DKTR01000098.1 GCA_002473385.1 Lachnospiraceae bacterium UBA7225 | reverse complement strand
TTTTAACAAAACAGTTTTCACTTACAATGTGCAAAAAATTCCATTTTATGGAAAAAGGAGGGTACAGCATGGCCGATATCTACAGAACAGCCAGGGAAGAATACTATTTTTATCTGGGGCCGGACTCTGCCGAATTTTCCCCTCTTTCCTCGGGCATCACCTTTGCGGATCCCAATTACCACATTCTGCGCCCAAACGGGGATCACTATGTGTTCGAATACGTTATCAGCGGACGGGGCTATGTCTATTTTAACGACCGGAAAGTGGCTCTGGGCCCCGGGGCCGCTTACATTCTTCATCCCTGTACCTACCACCATTACTATTCCGATCCCCACGATCCCTGGACCAAAGTCTGGCTCAATGTCCGGGGTATGCTGGTACAGCACCTGCTCTCTGACTATCACCTGAACACCAACTGTTATGTGGAAAATTTCAAGAAGAAAGAATACCTTATAGAAGCGTTTACCATCATGAAAAAAGACCAGGCTCACTGCCGGAGCGAGCTGGCCCTCTTTCTTCATCAATATATTCAGCTGTTTTCCGAGGATCTGACCGGCCATCAGGAGATGACTTCCCCCGCCTTCGCCATGAAATGCTTCATCGAGCAGAATATCCACCGTACTCTGCATATCGATGAGATTGCAGCCCATGCCCATCTCTCCCGCTCCCGGGCCAACGACGTGTTCAAAAGGGAGTACCGGACTACCCCTTACCACTATTACCTGTCCCTGCGGCTGGAGATTTCCATGAACCTGCTGCGCCAGTCCCCCATGACTGTCCAGGAAATCTCCAATCATCTGGATTTTCCCGATTACCACCACTTTACTGCATTTTTCAAGAAATGGTGCGGCAAGACACCATCCCAATACCGGCAGGAATCTCACATCCAACAGAATGCGACATAATGTGACGATATTTCAAACATAAAGCAACCGGATGGCAGTCTGCCATATGCGTCGAAAATTTATCTCCACTCCCGGTACAGCTGCGCTATCACCTGCTCAATTGGCGCTTTCCAGATCTCCACATCCATAATTCCGTCTGCCTGTGACAGTCTTTTCAATAACCCCTTCATCGGGCAGCATGACAAATCCACTTCAAACTCAAACACGCCGTTCTTGCCGCCGAGAAGTTTGCAGCCCTCAAGCTCAGGCTGCCCGCCGTCCGTTGTAACGGTAAAATGTGTTAAATTTCCCGTAATTTCACGCAGTCCGTCAAAGCTGCCGTCATACACAAGCTTTCCCCCGGAAATCATCAGAATCCTCTGCGCCATTTCCTCCAGGTCATCCATATCATGGCTGGTCACCAGAATGGTCACGCCCTCCTCCCGATTGATTCTTTTCAGGAACTCTATCATCTGGCGCTTTGCCACCACATCCAGCCCCAGGGTGGGCTCGTCCAGCAATATCAGCTCCGGCGAATGCAGAAGCATCATTGCCAGATCCGCTCTCATCCGCTGTCCCAGCGACAGTTCTCTGGCAAAAGTATTCCGTATCTCTCCGATATCCAGCAGTTCCGTCACCATGTCCAGATTCCGCCTGTATACTGCATCCGGTATGTCCCACACCACCTTTTTCCACTCGAAGCTCTGTATTACGGGATGATCCCACCAGAGCTCTGTCCGGTTTTCGAACAGCACGCCAAGCTTTTTCATAAGGGCTATCCTGTCCTTCTCCGGAGACATGCCCAGTACGGATATGGCGCCTGTAGTGGGTTGAAGCATGCCTGACAGCAGCTTCATAGTGGTGCTCTTGCCGGCTCCGTTGGGGCCTGCGTATGCCACGAACTCGCCGCGCCTGACCTGGAATGAAACGTTGTCAAGCGCGGTTAGCGTTTTCTTTTCCTGCCTGAATATACTTTTAAATTCTACCTTTCCTAAAATGCCCTTCTTCCGCAAAGCTTTCTTTTCTGAACTGCTTTCTTCCTCGACAGCGGACTTCTTGCCTGAACGATCCGCTTTTTCGGAAGCATCTTCCTTTCTCTGCCACCGTGTAAATGATTTGCTCACAGAGTCCACTTTTATGGCAAGTTGCCCTTCTCCCTGAAAAGAGGGCGCATCCTCACGAACGATGTCCGCCTGAAACATATCTGTTGATTCCTTTCTTAACATAATATCCAAATCCTTTCCTGAAAAAATAAGCTGAAACAAACGATATCAGCAGCGCAAATACTGCCGGATAAAAATTTACCCATGTAGTTGTTTTTCCTAATAAAATCATGGTTGGGAACCATGCCATAAGACCAGCCGGAAAAATCGTCAGCAACGGATACCGAATATACAGCGGCATACCTGACAGGGGAAAATTCCTGGTATGATCCATGCTGTAAATCACCGTACTGGATATCTCCTCGCACTGCACCGGCGCGTAAAAAGCAAGGCTGGAAAACAGATACGAAGCCGCCACCACGATGACCATACTGATGAACAGCTGAAAGAGCAGCATCCCCGGCCACCACCACGGCAGAACCGTTTCCATGTGATGCACCGCTGCCCAAAGCATCCCGATTCCGGACAGCAGGCTGCTGGAACCGGTAAAGGGAAAGATTCCCACCGTCAGCTGCACCGCATAGGGGAGCGGCATAATGAACATATGCTCCCACTGTCCCCTTCCGATGATTCTGCTCGGAAACAGCGCATTGCAGCCGCCCATCATATTGAGGAATCCCATCACAATATTGCCATATGCAAGCATGAACAGCACCTCAAACCGATCCATGCCTCCGATTCCTCCGAACTTCCATGCCAACAGGAAGATTCCTGAAATTGATGATATGTTAGAGACAATGTCAGCCGTGATAACAATCGCCATAAATGCTCTGTCGCGCATCAGAGACGCCAGATCCATTTTGGCATATATCCCGAGCAGCTCAAAATATCTTTTTACCCCATTAATTACCTTTCTTTCACGCAACGTTTTTCCTCCCTGTGCCTTCTTTTTTCCATAGAATATCTTTCGTTCACGAAATTCCTGCCTTTCATGGAATTCCTTTCGTTCACAGAACTCCTTCCTTTCATCAGCTTCCTCTCGTTCTCGGAGCTCCTGCCTTTCATGAGATTCCTTTCTTTCACGAAACTCCTGCCTTTCACGAGCTCTCTTCCGTTCATGGAATTCCTTTCGTTCATACGGTTTCCTTTTACGCGATTTCTTTCTCCCACAAAATACCCTTCCTTCATTATTACCCACCAAAACTCACCATCCTCTCCCTGGATCTCCGAAACCACACGGCCGCGGCAATCCATATCACCACATTCCAGAACAGCTGCGCCGGAATCACTTCCATAGCCTCCGCGCTCCCCACATACAATGATAGAAACGCCCCTCCCATACTGCCGAAGGGTTGATAATTCATCCACCTGTCCATACCAAAGGGCAATATTTTAAAAGGTATCACGGTGCCCGAAAAAAAGGACACCACAGCGCTTCTGATCACATAGGTAAGCCAGGAAATATTGCGCAGCCTGATGGTAACGCAGTAAAACAAAAACTCAAATGCAAACCCAAGGGATACGCTTAACGCCAGCGACGGAATCACCCATAGCGTCTCAGGCAGAACCCGAATCCCCAGTAAAGGCGCCGCCAGAAACATGGGCAACGAAAACAGGCACAGCATGGGCACCCATTCTCCCACAGTCCTGGAAATCACCTGTCCGAACACCGGCATGGGACGGGTAAACATCTCCATACTCCTTGTATCGTAATTCCATGCAGACAAATATGTATTTACAATCATCATATCTGTCAGCAGCGCATTAACGTACGTGTAGCTTAAAAGCTGCGCAACCGACATTTCCACCTCATACCCGCTTTCCGCAAGCGTCCTCCAGATGAACATTACCGGCACCAGGTATACCACCTTCATCACAATATCCGGCAACATATAAAGAATACCGCCGCCCGTTTTGCCCTGAACAGCCATCCGGGCGGTTATCATATATTTGCGAACCATTTTTCCTCTCCTTCTACAGCAGATACGGCCTTTGGCTTCTGTCACCCACATCCCTGTTTTTACGCAAAAAAATACCCTGTACAGACTGTTTTCGTCCGCACAGGGCACCGCTTTCAACTGTAAATCTATAGCACGGCAGAATGATGACATACCTTTCCGGCCATCACAAAACTGTCGTCCTCCCAATTATCCCGTCGAATGGTGAGCAGCGTACAAAACAATCCGTTTTCCAAAAAAGGGCATAGTCGTCCCCTGAAGCCGCTGCTTTGTATGCGAAGCCGCGCACAACATCACTGCCGGGAAATAATTCCTGATCCAAAAGAACTTCGTATTGTTTCATACTTCTCACCACCTTTCTGTCACATTTGAAACTCATTATACGCCTCTCTCAAAGCGTTTGCAACAATTATCTGAATCAAATGAGATTTTTTTCGGAAAATATTTTTCGGAAAATCACTTGACATGGAGTTCACTCCAGCCTGTATAATGAATATGTTTACATTCAGAGGTGAAAAGTATGACGATAAAACAAGTATGCGAAAAATACCAGATTTCCCAGGATACCCTAAGATACTACGAGCGGATAGGCGCCATACCAACCGTAAACCGGACCAAAAGCGGCATCCGTGATTACACCGAGGCGGATCTCGGCTGGGTTGAAAATGTCCTGTGTATGCGCAATGCCGGCGTCCCTGTGGAGATGATTACAGAATATGTAAAGCTATGCCAGCAGGGCGACGAAACCTTTACCGCCAGGCGTGACCTGCTGAAAAGCGCCCGAAGCCAGATTCTGAAGCAGATCGAAAAATACCAGGCAGAACTGCAGCGCCTTGAGTACAAGATTTCGCGCTATGAAGCCGCCGTAGAAACCGGAAATCTGGTCTGGAACGAACCGTCCGGGCACAATGTCTGTGAAAATTGTAGTCAGGACCGCCAGAATCCATAAATCCTGGATGAGTATATACTTCTGGAAACATGCATACAGCATAAGTTCTGGCTGGTGAAATACCGCCGGGACATATGTAAAACTTATAACAAGGAGGATTTCATTTATGATTTACAGAAAATTTCAGGATCTACAGCTTTCCGGCTTAGGGCTTGGCATGATGCGCCTGCCTGTAGTGGACGGCGACGACAGCACAGTGGACGAGGCTGCTGCTGCGGAAATGATCGACTATGCCTGGCAGAATGGAATCAATTACTTCGATACGGCATGGGGCTATCATAACGGCAATTCGGAACTGGTTGCCGGAAAATACCTTTCCAGATATCCCCGGGAGAGTTATTACCTTGCCACCAAATTTCCGGGCTATGACCTTTCCAACATGGACAAGGTGGAGGAAATCTTTGAAAAACAGCTCGAGAAATGCCAGACCCCCTATTTTGACTTCTACCTGTTTCACAATGTCTATGAGGGAAATATCGATGCCTACTTAAATCCCGAGTACGGTATCTTCGACTACCTGTTAAAGCAGAAGGAAAACGGACGCATCCGCCACCTGGGTTTTTCGGCGCATGGCAGTGTGGATGTAATCAAACGTTTTCTGGCTGCCTATGGGGAACACATGGAATTCGGACAGCTTCAGCTGAACTACATGGACTGGCATTTCCAGAATGCCCAGGAAAAAGCCGAGCTGCTCACTAAATCCGGTATCCCCGTATGGGTTATGGAACCGCTTCGCGGCGGCAAACTGGCAAAAGCTTCCGAAGATCTGAGCAAAGCAATGCACTCCATGCGTCCGGAAGAAACCGTTCCCGGCTGGGCCTTCCGCTTTTTACAGAGCGTCCCCGGCGTAACGATGGTGCTGTCGGGCATGTCCAATATGGAACAGCTGAAAGCAAACATTGCTACATACGAAACCGATGCACCTCTCAACAAGGAAGAACTCGATACCCTAGTGACGTGTATCGACACGGAAGTCAAAAATGCCGGGCTGCCCTGTACGGCCTGCCATTACTGCACCAGCCACTGTCCAAAGGGACTGCCCATTCCGGAACTCATCAGCCTGTACAATGAGCACAAAGCTTCCGGCGGCGGATTCATCGCCCCCATGGCAGTAGCCAGCATGCCCCAGGAGAAACGCCCTGCAAACTGTGTGGGATGCAGAAGCTGTGAGCAGGTCTGCCCTCAGCAGATAAAGATTTCAGAGATGATGTCCGATTTCACTTCCATGATTGGGATGTAACGGAATATCGTAAAAGGGGCTGTCGAAGAATGAATGCCTTTTCCCGACAGCCCCCATTTTACACTATAATTATCCTGTAACGTCTTTGTCAGGTACGCCAATCCTCAAAAAGCCGGAAAATCATAACGTACCTAATTGCCTCAAAATTCATTTCCGGGCAACACCCTTCCAGCTTCAAGGCTGCCTTCGTCCGCTTTTAACAAGCCTCCCCTATCTGGTGACAATCTCAACCGGTACATTAAATATCTTTGCCACCTTTATGATGGTATCAATATGTCTCCCTGTAGCAGCGGCAAAATGATGTGTCGGGCCGCATTCGCTCCAACGATTCACAAATTCCCTCGCCCCGCAGCTGAAGCGTGTCCTCATATTCGTATCTCCGAAAGAAAGTATCCTGCCCTCTTCATTCACTCCCTCGGCAGCAATGAACTTGAACCTTCCATCCCCGTCCTGTGTAATCGCAAGATAGGTAACTGGCCCCGTGTAAGGATAGAACTGCGTCAGATAACCTCCGCCTGTCTTTCCATGGAACACCTCAACGATTTTCATCGTGGGCTTTTTTTCGGATATATCCGCATCACCGGAACCGCTGTGGCCGATAATCGCGATATCGTCATTGAAGTCTATGGAATACATTTCCGCAAGCTGGCCGGTTCCGGAGATTGTCTTTAATATGCTCATTGCCATGGCAACCTTCATATCGCCTTCCACCGCACAGGCAACTCCCTGCTTGATCAACATGGAAAAAGCCGGAATCAGCATGCTGTCGAGGACACACGCCTGCCCCTGCGCAAAACCGTCATAATGGGAAGCTATCAGCCCCAGCTTTTCTTCCTGGCACCACTGCTCAAAGGCTACCACATACTTCGCCATGTCCCATACCTTCTCAACAGTCCCGCCGCCTTCGATGTCGAATGTCTCAAGGATCTCCTGAGCCTTACTGCGGATGGCGTCCTCATCCGTAATATGGTCTGCGATAATCCACATTTTCTCCCAGTCAAACTGCTTTGTATACAGATGCATCCTTCTGTACAGATTGGATTCATCAATGTAGAGATCCATCATCCCCGGGTAAGGCCTTCCGATCTGAGCAATATTTGTATCCCGGAATCTCCTTCTGGTCTGGGCAGCCCGGCACCAGTCTTCGATTTCTGCCTGTACTCCCGGATCTCCGCCTTCCACGACACCGGTAATCACCGCATGCCGCTTTCCGTATCTTTCAAGATCGGCTACCATCTATGGCAAACTGTCGGAAATCATCCGTAATGCCACGCAGCACCTTACCAGGCAGAATATGCAGATGAGCGCTCAATATGAGCACTTCTGGAATGCATTTGTGCATAAAGAAATTGCTGATGACCGGAATGCACTGGAAAAATATATCCGCCAAATGCAGCTGCCATATACGGAATCAGATCTGTTTCTCCCTGTTATTTTTAATTTGTTCCCTTACTTCCTGACAAAGGAGAATGAACTGGAAAGCTGTTTTGACCACGAAAGTCAACAGTTAAACTTTATCAAATCCACTTTTCAGGCAGCCTTTACAGACCAGCTGTGTCCTTATGATATATTTTTCGAATATGACAGCCACCATATCTCGCGGTTTCTGGCAGTTTTTCACTTAAAAACCAGTGAGATTCCCGCGCTGTTATCAATGTATTGCGAGACCTTTATGGATCTGGTTCTGAAGCAGCTGCACTGTATCATGAACTGCTTTATCGGCATACCTTCGCAGCTTGACATGTTTCTTTCCAGTTTTGAGAAACTGCACGACATGGCATCAGACTGCCTGGACTACAAAGAGCGCATTTACTTATTCTCTTCTTATCGCCCTGCCCTGAACGTCTATCCCGAAATTAAGACGAAGATGCTGGAGTTTTATCTGGAAAACAACCAGTTCTCTTCTTTTTTAGAATACTGCCATCAATATTTACAGAAATTATCTAACTGTGGTTGCCTCAACCGGCAATCCGTAACAAATTTTCAGGTAGATATTTCCCAGGTTATCTATGCCTTTTTGAAAAATAAGGGGATTTACGCAAATAAACTCTACCATGGGGATCATTACCACACATTGTCAATCAATGCCAAATATTCCGTCCACTATATGGAGATGTTTCTGCAATATATGATAACAATCATGCAGAATTATTTAAAAACAACTGATGAGAAAAAATCCATCGCCATGTCCATAAAAGAATATGTGGATGAACATTATGCAGAGAATATTCACCGTGACTGTCTCACGGATCTCTTCTTTTTGGATCCCAATTACGCTTCCAAAATATTTAAGAAGGAAATGGGGATCTCTTTTAAGGACTATATTATCCAAAAACGGATCGATACCGCGAAAGATTTGCTGCAGAATACGAATCTTCCGGTCAATACAGTTGCCAACAATGTAGGTTATGACAATTATTCTTATTTTTCGCGGATATTTAAAAAAGTTACCGATATGACGCCTATTGAGTATCGCAATAAGGTAACGAACTGATGTGCAGTATAAATAGATGGCCGGGTTATTTCAATATAATAATTTGTGCCCTTTCTCGCATATCTCATAAATCTCATCGTATTTTGCCTCAATCAGCGGTGTAATCTTTTGCGTCTGCTTTTCCGCAATCTTCTTATAGAGAAAATACGGAACTATCCATCCCAGAAAACCAGGCACGGCAAGCAGGATACACAAAATATAATGGGGCGGCTGTGCTGTCACGGCAAAGGTGGAGCCTGCCATGAACGCTGTCCCAATGACGCCGGCTATGATGGCATACATTGTCGCCGCAGAGGTCTTCGCCTTCTCCAGCCTGTCAATTTCGTCCATACATGCCTCAAAGTTCCGTTCCAGCCTTGTAAGCTCCATCTTGTTGACAATCTTCCGGTTCCGTTTCAGCCGCAGCACAGCCTTCTGCTGCAGGGACGCACTTCTGGTCATGCCGCTTTCCGTCAGGCTGCCGTCTTCCTCCCAGCCGAAGCTTTCATATCCGTCCAGGAGAAAAGAGAATCTGCTGCTGTCCGTAACAATTTCCCTGTATTCATATCCCACAAAGCTTTTCTGCTGTCTGGCTGTAACATCCATATTCATTCGCCTCCCTCAAATCTCTGCTGCAGGCAGCGTAACCATAAAGGTGCTCCCCTTTCCTTCTTCGCTGACCACCTGGATATCTCCGTCCATCAGCTCCAGCACGCGTTTCACCAGCGCAAGGCCGAGCCCGTTCCCTTCTCTCGCATGGGAAGTGTCTCCCTGATAAAATTTGTCGAAAATATGGTTCATGCTCTCCCTGCTCATGCCGCAGCCCGTATCGGATACCGCTACCCTGATGCAGTTCCTGTCCGCTGTCTGTCTGATTGTCACGCGGCCTCCCGGCTCCGTAAACTTTATCGCATTGCTGAGCAGGTTGTTCCACACCAGCTCCATAAGGCTCTCATCCGCCTTTCCCATTGCCACATCCTCGATGTCCGTTTCCAGCTCGATTTCTTTCTCGTCCCATGCGTCCTCAAACTGCAGGATGCATTCACACAACTGCCTGCAGATATCGTAATTTTCCATTTCCGGTATGATTTTCTGATTTTCCAGCCTGTTCAGCTTCAGGATATTGCTGATCAGATCGGAAAGCCTTGTGGCGGCGTTTTCCACGGCTGAAGCATACTCTTTCCTCCGGGCGTCTTCCAACCGATCCGCGGAAAGCAGTTCCGCATAGTTTTTGATGATGGCGATGGGCGTCTTCATCTCATGGGACACATTGGAGACAAAGTCTGTCTTCAGCGTCTCGATGCTCCCCAGCTCTTCCACCATCTTATTGAAATCAAGTATCATGACATCCAGATAATCCAGCTTATCCGCCGTATGGATGGTGGGAACATATACGGAAAAATCCCCTTCCGACACGCTTCTGGTGGCCTCCGCCATTTTATGCAGAGGCTCTTCGTAGGTACTTTTCATTTTCTGCCTTGTGAACAGGGTAAGAGCCACTGCCACGATCCCCCAGTAAACCATGGGAATAATCGTCTGTGCCAGATTGTTCCATTGTACTTTGTTCATAAATACAATCAGCCCGGTATGGATGCCGGACATTAAGAGCAGTGCTCCCAGGTAAATGGCAAACAGGGATGTTGGGAAAAGATTTTCTTTTATTTTCATCGCAGCACCGCCTTATAGCCCAGCCCCCTCACCGTCACAATCTGGAATCCGTCGCAGGCCGAGAGCTTATCCCGCAGCTTCGTCACATACACATCCACCGCCCGCAGGCTGGTATCGCTTTCCACACCCCAGAATTCATCCATAAGCTGGGCCCTTGAGAAGGTCTTTTTCGGGTAGGACAGAAGCTTGTAAATGATGTTGAACTCCCTGGTGGTAAGTCCGATTTCCTCCCCATCGATCTCCGCGCTCATGGCATCCGCGTCCAGCACCAGATTGCCTGCGGTTATCTTCCTCTCCGTCTCGATGTTAGCCCTGCGCAGAAGCGCCCTCACCCGCAGAAGAAGCTCATCCAGCTCAATGGGCTTTACCATGTAGTCATCAATCCCCAGTTGGAAGCCTTTCTGTTTGGCAGGCAGGTCATCCCTGGCCGACATGAACAGAATGGGAATCGTCCTGTTCACTTTCCTGACTGTCCGGGCAAATTCAAAGCCGTCGATTTCCGGCATCATAATGTCGGAGATGATTAGGTCATAGATATTGTTATACATCTCGTCATAGGCTTCCTTTGCGCTTAAGACTCCCCTTGTATGAAAGCCGCTGTCGTTTAAGTAAGTGCATACGATCTGGTTCAGTTTTGGATCATCTTCCACAACAAGAATGTGAATCATTGGCTGTGTCTCCTTCTTTTTGATATATAGAACTCTGTCAACCTGAAGGTGCGCGCCATTTCCGGCAGGGAGATTTCTCTGACAGTGCATACCACTTCCGGCAGGAATCTCCCTGGCAGTGTACACTGCTTCCAACAGAAATCTCCCTGGCAGTGTACACTGTTTGCGGCTGACCTCCCCACAGCTACACACCGCTTCGGCTGAAATCTCCTACATGTACACGCCGCTTCTGGCAGGGAGATTTCCGTCTGGAATACGTCCGCCTAAATTTCGATGCCACCTAAAACGGTACGTTTTTACGAAACATCATGTTTCATCTGCCTAGTTGACCTTACAATCATAAAAACGGCCAGTGCGAGTACAATAATACTGATCCCGGCCCCTGTGGAAGCTGTCATAGTCCGGCGGAATGTGGGGTCATTCGCGGCGCCGAACTGGGTCAGCATGGCTGTCTCCAGGGAAAGCATGGCCACCAGCGCTGCCGTCAGGCTGATCACCTTTGCGGCAGACATGACTGGGCTTCCGTATTTCCTGAATTTCACCACATTCCGGACAGCCGTAATCGCCGCGTAGAATGCGTACAGCGCCATGACATAAATCAGCATTCCGGGATATTCAAATCCGCTGTTCTTGTGTACCACCAGGATAACAATGCCCGTCAGCGCCACATTCATGAACAGCAGGATGATTCCGCATAAACGGTACCTGCGCCATTCGGAAACCATGTTTTTCCCGTCTTTCCTCACATAATGAAGGAGGGATGCGCGCATCAGAGCCAGCAGGATATAATATACCGACAGCATTACGAACCATACAGAGCTGTAGAGGATTCCTGAAAGCAATTTTATGCCCGCATACAAAAGATTGATCAAAAATCCCTGGTACAGGGATGCCTCTGCCCGAAACGTGGCTTCCTTCAAATATTTGCTGACCATCGGGAGCCCCAGCATTTTCCTTACCAGGGGATGTCTGTCAATTCCCTGCCGCACAAAGCGCACGACGCCTGTAATTCCCGTTACCGTGATGATCAGTGCATATGCAGATAAAAAATACGCCGTATAGGTAATGACCGGCTCCACGTCTTCTCCTGCCAGCGCGTAGATGACAAGCGCATAAGCCGGAACGGAAATCAAAAGCGTGGGGACCGGCGGCAGGCAGAAGGCTTTCCTGAATCTGTTTTTCAATCCCTTTTTCACCCGTTCCATGTCCATTCAGCATCTCCACGCTTTCGTATTTGATTGTTATAGTATGTCTTATCGGAAGCAATCTCTTCGGCACTTGCTTCCTATAGTCTATCGTATTTTTGTTTGAGTTTTGTTAGAGTTTTGTTTCAGAAATGTTAATTCCGGTTACTTTAAGCCTTTTACAAAGGGAATCAGGCAGATGAGAACTACGATTCCCACAATGCCGACTATGATACCGGCCACCATATTGCTCCATACCATCGTCAGGCACATACCAACGCCCAACAGCAGCGCGCCGGCAATGCCGATCAGTGTTGCGCCAATTGTCTTGCCGGACAGCTTTACCGGAGCCTTGTTTTCCATTTTCCTCCATACAAGCACCATAATCAGCAGGACGGCTGCCCCGGCCACTCCCATGATGACTCCCGGCCGAAACGCGTTCCACTCCGGTATCAGGGCCATACACATTCCCAGGGCAAATAAAATTCCTCCCACGGTTCCCATAATCATTGCCACAAATGTACTCTTTTTCATGATTCATGACCTGCCTTTCTTTTAGTCTCCAATGTGGAGATTTTTTGAATTCTTTTCTTCCCTTTCTTTCTGCTCTGCTGCCATCCGTTCCTTCGCCTCTTCTACAGACTCGCCTTCCTTCGTCAGAAATTTGTCCACGAACTTATCGGCCATTCTGTTAAAACCGCTGACTGCTCCTTCCTCAATCTTCTTGTAGCCGCCGACCACACCTTCTTCGATTTTTTTGTAACCGCCTGCTACTCCTTCTGCAATTTTCTCGTTTGCCTCTACTAACTTGGATTTTGCCATGTCGTTACTCTCCTTTTTGCTTGTTTTTGATGGGTATATGATACCTGTTGATTGTTTTTGTAACATTTATATTTTGTTTCGGAAATATTAATTGTGGGAAATTTTTAGCTCCCTGCAAAGAACTAAGGCTAGCATAAACGGATTTGTACCTGAATAGCCTGTATTCCCGATGGCAGAAACCGGAGCAGGCTTTGGCATATAAAAATAAATATCTTGAGTGTTCCAAGTAAAATTGATGCCAAATTTTATGACTATGAAAGTTAGCGAAAGTTAAAAGAACTATAACACCTCTAAAATTACAGAAAGCAATGTCAAAAACCGCATGAAATATCAGGCTTTGACATTGCTCTTATCGTTGTAGATTGCAAATTTATTATTTCGCGAAAGTTAGCGAAAGTTAAATAGAATAAAATTTTTGATTCTTGCTTCGCGGCTTATCCGGTATTGTCATTGCAATTTTCCCTTCATCCAATAATGGATTCAGGTAATCGCTTCTGAATGTGGTTCTGTGTTTTATACCAAGGAACTTCATCATTTCATCTCTGTCTCTCGGTTCTTTGCAATATTCAAGCAGCGCATTGATCCTTTCTTCCTTTTGAGCGGTTTTTTGAGCGGTCGTTTCTTCTTTTTGAGCGGTTTTTTGAGCGGTACCGCTCAATTTTTGAGTACCATGCCGATAAAACACGACAACAAAACCATCATCTGGTGTTTGAAAGTGCAAAAAAATCTATTGCTTTTAGTTGGTACTAAATCACAAAGCACCATATCATTTCTTTCGTGCTATGTATATCCGTTTTCTTTTTAGCATTGCCTAATACTTCACTTACACTTTTTGCCTTTGCCTTCATCAAAGCGAACTGTTCCCGTAGTTCTATATCCTTTCATTCAACCGAGGCGACGTTTTGAATATATTCTCTTCCAAGCATTTTACCAGATCCGAATTCATATCAGCCAGCGTTATTGATTTTAGTTCCTGCTCCATTGCCGCCTGAACCCGGAGCAGCTTATCATCCAAAACCCGATGAATATTTTTTCCCACCGGGCATTCCATGTTCGGGTTCTCATGGAAATGAAATAACGTATTTCCCTCAATACAGTCCACAGACTGATACACATCAAAAAATGTAATCTCATTCAGAGGTTTTGCAATGGTTGCGCCTCCCGGTCCCCGTTTTACCTCAATCAGCCCTGCGTCCTTTAACTGCAGCAAAATTTTCCGGATAATAACCGGGTTCACCTGAATGCTGGAAGCCAGAAAATCACTGGTTATCTTATATTCATCTTTAAATACATCCATACAGGCCAGCATATGTATGGCTATGGTAAATCTGCTTGAAATCTGCATTCTGTTCTCCTCCGCATATCATTTTGGTGCCAGTCAATAACCGTGTTGGTTTCCCAAATCTGGTTATATCAGGATGCCGTGTCTATGGCACATTCGGACCACGCCGGCACATATGTTGACTAACACCATTATTTTATATCGAGACTAATGTAATGTCAATATTTACATTGTCCCACCAGTTTTGACGATTAAAGTTT
>DKTR01000020.1:51857-52351 GCA_002473385.1 Lachnospiraceae bacterium UBA7225 | reverse complement strand
ATATCATATGCATAAAATATATAAAAATTCTTGCAGTTTTTTTCCCTTTGCGGTATAGTTATTTTAAGTGCCTGTGCACATCATCATGGAGGAGGAAAATTTTTATGTACAAGATTTTGAAAGCAGGGAAACTTGCAGGCAATATCTACGAAATGGTTGTTGAAGCGCCAAGAGTTGCAAAGCATTGCCTGCCCGGACAGTTTATCATTGTCAAAATGGATGAAGTGGGAGAACGTATCCCGCTGACAATCTGCGATTACGACAGAGAAGCGGGTACCATTACGATCGTGTTCCAGCCGATCGGTGCATCCACAGAAAAATTTACATACCTGAAGGCTGGAGATTCCTTCCGCGATTTTGTCGGTCCGCTCGGACGCCCATCTGAGTTATGTGAGGAAGATAATCTGGAAGAAACAAAGAAAAAGAAAATCCTGTTTGTTGCCGGCGGCGTTGGAACCGCACCTGTTTACCCGCAGGTAAAATGGCTGCATGAG
>DKTR01000020.1:51389-51536 GCA_002473385.1 Lachnospiraceae bacterium UBA7225 | reverse complement strand
GTAAAATGGCTGCATGAGCATGGCGTGGAAGCAGATGTTATCATTGGTGCAAAGACAAAAGAGCTTGTCATTCTGGAGGATAAGTTCAAGGCAGTCTGCGGCAATCTTTATATCACTACCGATGACGGCTCCTACGGCAGAAGCGGT
>DKTR01000020.1:37118-51099 GCA_002473385.1 Lachnospiraceae bacterium UBA7225 | reverse complement strand
GACGGCTCCTACGGCAGAAGCGGTATGGTTACAAAGGTAATTGAAGATCTGGTGACAGCAGAAGGCAAGACCTATGATCATTGTGTGGCGATCGGTCCGATGATCATGATGAAATTCTGCTGCCTGACAACAAAGAAATATAATATCCCAACCATCGTCAGCATGAACCCGATCATGGTAGACGGCACCGGTATGTGCGGCGCCTGTCGTGTAATGGTTGGCAATGAGGTAAAATTTGCCTGCGTGGACGGACCGGAATTTGACGGACATGCAATCGATTTCGACGCTGCCATGAAGCGTCAGGCAATGTACAAAACAGAAGAAGGTCGTGCACTGTTAAAATTACGTGAAGGATATACACATCATGGCGGATGTGGAAATTGCGGAGGTGACAAATAATGGGAGACGTATTAAAGAAGGTTCCTGTCAGAGAGCAGGCACCAAAGGTGAGAGCAGCAAATTTTGACGAGGTATGTCTCGGTTACAATAAAGAAGAAGCAATGGAAGAGGCTGCGCGCTGCCTCAACTGCAAAAATGCAAAGTGCGTGACCGGATGTCCGGTAAACATCAACATTCCAGGCTTTATTCATGAGGTAAAAGAGGGCAATTTCGAGGAAGCGTACCGGATCATTTCCGAATCCTCCGCACTTCCGGCTATTTGTGGCCGTGTGTGCCCGCAGGAGAGCCAGTGTGAAGGAAAATGTATCCGCGGCATCAAGGGCGAGGCAGTTTCCATCGGTAAACTGGAGCGCTTCGTTGCAGACTGGGCGAGAGAAAACGGCATCAAACCGTCGGCTCCGGCAGAGAAAAACGGCAAAAAAGTGGCTGTTATCGGTTCCGGTCCTTCCGGTCTTACCTGCGCAGGTGATCTTGCAAAGCTTGGCTATGATGTAACCATCTTTGAAGCACTGCATGAGCCGGGCGGAGTGCTTGTTTATGGTATTCCGGAATTCCGTCTTCCGAAGCTGGATGTTGTTGCGAAGGAAGTAGAAAATGTAAAGGCACTCGGCGTTAAGATTGAGACAAATGTTATCATTGGACGATCCATTACTATCGACGAGCTGATGGACGAGGAAGGCTTTGAGGCTGTATTTATCGGCTCCGGTGCCGGACTTCCGATGTTCATGGGTATTCCGGGTGAAACGGCAAAAGGCGTATTCTCCGCAAACGAATATCTTACCAGAAATAATCTGATGAAAGCTTTCCGCGAAGATTATGATACCCCGATCGTGCGCGGCAAAAAAGTAGCTGTTGTCGGCGGCGGAAACGTTGCGATGGATGCTGCAAGGACGGCTCTCCGCCTTGGCGCAGAAGTACATATCGTTTACCGCAGAAGTGAGGCAGAGCTTCCGGCACGTGTGGAGGAGGTTCACCATGCAAAAGAAGAGGGCGTAATCTTCGACCTTCTGACAAATCCGAAGGAGATCCTGGTAGACGAGAACGATGCTGTTGCCGGCATGACCTGCATCCGCATGGAGCTAGGCGAGCCGGATGCTTCCGGAAGAAGACGTCCGGTAGAAATTCCGGGTTCTGAGTTTACACTGGATGTGGATACTGTGATTATGTCACTCGGTACCTCCCCGAATCCGTTGATTTCCTCCACGACCATCGGTCTGGACACCAACCGCCGTAAATGCATCATTGCTGAAGAGGAGACCGGAAAGACCTCTAAAGAAGGCGTATATGCGGGCGGAGATGCTGTTACCGGTGCCGCAACGGTTATTCTTGCTATGGGTGCAGGAAAAACAGCTGCAAAGGGCATTCACGAATTTTTAAGCAATAAATAGACAGACTTTGAGCAGGAGGTTATTGCATGGTAAGACATATTGTAATGTGGAATTTTGTGGAATCACTCTCTGATGAAGAAAAGAATGCAGCCGGAGCGAAAATGAAAGAAATTCTGGAGCCGCTGAAGGATGTCGTCCCGGGCGTGGTATCCCTGGAGGTCGTTATTAATGAGCTGCCGTCCAGCAACCGCGATGTTGCACTGATTGGCGATTACGAATCTGTGGAGGCATTAAACGGCTACACGGTGCATCCGGCGCATGTGGAAGCAGGCAAATTTGTCAGAAGTGTTACCTGCAACCGCTCCTGTCTGGATTTTGAACTGTAATGCGTATTACAGTCATAGCGGTCGGAAAAATTAAAGAGAAATACTTCACAGGCGCGATTGCAGAATATGCAAAGCGCCTGTCGCGGTATTGTAAGCTGGAAATCATTGAGCTGGCGGATGAAAAGACGCCGGATGGAGCCGGCGCAGCACAGGAGGCGCAGATCAAAGAAAAAGAAGGCGACCGCATTTTAAAAGCCCTCCGTGAGGACGCATATGTCGTTGCGCTTGCCATTGAAGGACAGAAGCTGACATCGGAAAAACTGGCAGCCTTCATCGAAAAGCGCGGCATCGCCGGGGACAGTCATCTTACCTTCATCATCGGCGGCTCCCTTGGACTTGATGAGCGCGTCCTGCGGCGCGCCGGCTTTCAGCTCAGCTTCTCCGACATGACCTTTCCGCACCAGCTCATGCGCGTCATATTGCTGGAGCAGATATACCGCAGCTTCCGCATCATCCACCACGAACCGTACCACAAGTAAATGAGGTTTTTATTATGGAAAATATTATTATCCGGGAATCGTCAGCCAAAGATGCTGCGCAGTTACTAGAATATTTTAAAATCGTTGGCGGGGAAACAGAAAATCTTACATTTGGAGAATCCGGACTGCCTGTCACAGTTGAACAGGAAGAAGCATTTCTGAAAAATGTCCATGATGAGAAAACATCGGTACATCTGATTGCATGTAAAAACGGTGAGATTATTGGAGATGGCGGTCTGACCGGACTGCCGCGCAGAATGCGTCACCGTGCAGAACTTGGGATCAGTGTAAGAAAAAACTATTGGAATTGCGGCATAGGCAGTAAGCTTATGGAAGAACTGATTAAATATGCAAAAGAAAACGGAATCGAGATTCTCAATCTGGAAGTAAGAAGTGACAATGTAAGTGCGATTCATCTGTACGAAAAATATGGATTCCGGCATATTGGAACATCACCGGCGTATTTCAAGACAGGAGACGACTATGTAGATTTTGAGCTGATGTTTCTTGACTTGCGGTAAAAAACAGACATTATGGAACTATTATGACAGGGAGGATGCTATGCATTACCAGTATATTTTATTTGATCTTGACGGCACCATTACTGAATCCGGACCGGGAATTATGAATTCTGTGCGCTATGCTGTGCAGAAAATGGACTTTCCGGCGCTTCCGGAGGAAACACTGCGGAAATTTGTGGGACCGCCACTGGCAGATTCCATGCAGAAATATTGCGGCATGTCACCGGAGGAAGCAAAGAAAGCAATCACCTGCTACCGGGAATACTATACGTCAAAAGGCATTTTTGAAAACAGTCTTTATCCGGGTGTCAGGGACATGCTGAAGACCCTGAAAGAAAACGGCAGAGTACTGGCACTTGCCACTTCAAAGCCGGAGGTATTTGCAAAACAGATTCTGGAATATTTTCACATTGATACCTGCTTTGATGTTGTCTGTGGGGCCTCTCTCGATGAAAAACTGGTGGAAAAGGCAGCGATCATCACATATGCGCTGCAGTCGCTCGGCATAGATGAAGCGCATAAAAAAGATGTGCTGATGGTCGGCGACCGCGAGCATGATGTTCTGGGTGCAAAAGAAAACGGACTGGATGCTCTCGGTGTTCTCTACGGCTACGGGGATCTGGCTGAGCTGCAGCATGCAGGCGCTGCTTATATCGCGCAGACGGCAGAAGAGGCGACGGACATGATTCTTGGAAAAATGCCGGAAACAGCAGACATATCTTCTGCCAAAACACAGGAGATTCCCGTATGAACAGCAGAACAGAATTACAGAAGATAATTCCGGTTGACGACTTTATCAGTCAGTATCCGGTCTGCCAGTATATGGTTCTGGATGCAGCGGAAATTCCCTTTTCCGAAAAGGTCCGGCATATCTGCCGGACAGAATGCGGACGCTACGGAAAATCCTGGTCTTGTCCGCCTGGTGTCGGAGAAGTAGAAGAGTGCCGTCAAAAATGCCTGCAGTACGAAAAAGCACTTGTATTTACTACTCTCGCTGAGGTAAACGATGCCTCCGTTTTGTCAGAGACGCTTGCCACGCGTGCGGGACACGAAGAAATCACACGTTCTCTCGTTGGCGAGCTAAAAGCGCGCGGTGCAACCTGCCTTCCGCTCTCCGGCGAGTCCTGCCAGATCTGTGAGCAATGTGCCTATCCGCAGCCCTGCCGCCATCCCGGCTATGCCATCCCCTGTATTGAGAGCTACGGCATTCTCGTCACGGAGATTGCCGAAAAATGCGGTATCGATTTCCTGTACGACATGCACACCGTCACCTGGTTCGGGCTGATATTTTTCTCCGGGAAAAACAGGTGCTAATTTTCCCTGCCCTTCATATACTGTTTAATAAAAAGCAAAGATAGTGGGGAGTTCGATGAAGAAGCTTGCCTCGGCGATGGGGATTCCGGAGGATTTGTCAGAAAAAGCAGCTTTGCTGGAGCTGACCGGGCAGAATGCCCTGCGGGTGGAAAACTATCTGGGGATTATCGAGTATTCGGATTCGCGTCTGCTGCTGCAGTGCAAAAACTGCCGTCTGGAAATCTGCGGACAGCATTTATTTATCGAATCATATGCGCGGGAGGAGCTGCAGCTTCGCGGCTGGATCGAACAGATACACTATTTCTGAAGGGAGAGATTTGCCTGATAAGACAGCTGCTCCGTCTTGGAAAAGGGTATGTCAGAATTCACATGTGCGGCGGTTCCTACGAGCGCTTCCTGAATCTCTGCGCGAATCACCGGATTTTTCTCTGGGACATATGTCCTGTGCAGAAGGGCTATGAGGCGAATATTTATCTGCAGGATTTTTTTTCACTGAAGCCTCTGGCTGCAAAATGCCGCACCCGCATACGTGTATGCAGAAAATGCGGGCTTCCTTTTTTTCTGAACCGCCACAGGAAGCGGAAGGTATTTGCCGCCGGTCTTTTCGCCTGTGGTTTTTTTATTTTTTTTCTGTCCTGTTTTGTCTGGAATATCTCCATTGAGGGCAACACAAGCATCAGCCGTCCGGTAATGATGGAATATCTGATGCAGCAGAATATAGGCTACGGCACACTAAAACGCACCGTTGATTGCAAGCAGCTCGCTGCCGGCCTGCGCAATGATTTTCCTGATCTGATCTGGGTATCCGTAAAGCTTTCCGGCACAGAGCTTGCGATTAACGTAAAAGAACATATAGACGCAGACATGCATGCTGCGCAAAAGGTCCCCTTTGCCAGTGATCTGGTCGCTGAGGAGGATGGTACGATTGTAAAAATGATCACCCGTGAGGGCATGCCGCTTGTAGGAGAGGGCGACAGCATCGCAGCAGGTGATGTGCTTGTAAGCGGAGAAATGGCGATCACGGACGACAGCGAAAATATCGTCTCCTACCGTTACTGTACGGCAGACGCAGATATTTACATAAAAACAACACTGCAATATCACGATGAATTTCCACTGCTGCATGATACGGCGGAATACACCGGAAAAAAACGCTATGGCTTCTATATAAAACTATTTGGCAAATATCTGGGGGCCGATCTGGGAATCGATACCTTTGAGACAGCAGATATCATCGGCAAGGAGCACCAGCTCTGCCTTCTGGAGGATTTTTATTTACCGTTTTCGGCGGGCATTCTGCAGGCAAACGAATACCGGATTACCGCTAAGGCATACACAAAAGAAGAGGCATCTGCCCTTGCCGAAGCAAACCTGCAAAAATTTCTAACAGAAAATGAAGAAAAAGGGGTTCAAATATTTGAAAATGATGTTAGAATAGAAATAAGTGCGACTGCCTGTCAGGCAGACGGCGTCATTACCGTTATCAAAAAAACCGGCAGGACAGTGCGCACAGAAAAAACGGACCTCCAACAGGAAGGAACAAATGAATGAGTATAGTGGAAGCAGTTGTAGAGATTCCATCACAGCTTGAGAGCAATGTGTTTGGACAGTTCGACCAGCATGTGAAAAAAATCGAAAAAACACTGAATGTCACAGTAATTGCAAGAGATGGAACTATAAAAATACTCGGAAGCGGGCAGGCATCAAAAAAAGCGGCGGATATTCTCACACAGCTTTGCCGCCTGGCAGAAGCAGGAAATATCATCACTGAGCAAAATGTGGATTATGCGCTTGCGCTTTCCTTTGAAGATAAGGAGAGCGCCATCGTTGAAATCGATCAGGACATGATCTGCCATACGATCAACGGCAAGGTGATTAAACCCAAGACGCTCGGTCAGAAGGAGTATGTGGATGCCATACGTAAAAGTATGATTACGTTTGGCATTGGTCCGGCGGGTACCGGAAAGACATACCTTGCCATGGCAATGGCGATCCAGGCTTTCAAAAATGATGAGGTGGGAAGGATTATCCTCACACGACCGGCCATCGAAGCAGGTGAAAAGCTTGGCTTTCTTCCGGGCGATCTGCAAAGCAAGGTAGATCCCTATCTGCGGCCGCTATACGATGCACTTTACCAGATCATGGGACCGGACAGCTTTCAGAAAAATATGGAAAAAGGTCTGATTGAAGTGGCACCGCTTGCTTACATGAGAGGGCGGACACTCGATAATGCCTATATTATTCTGGACGAAGCGCAGAACACGACACCGGCACAGATGAAAATGTTTCTCACGCGCATCGGCTTCGGCTCTAAGGTGGTCATCACAGGCGATATGACGCAGAAGGATCTGCCATCCGGCACACAGTCCGGGCTGGATGTGGCAGTAAAGGTTCTCGGAAAGGTAGAGGAGATTGCCTTCTGCACCCTGACAAGCAAGGATGTCGTACGTCATCCGCTGGTGCAGCGTATTGTACAGGCTTATGAGGAATATGAAAAGAAACAGCGCCCGGAAAAAGCGCCGCGTGACAGAAATACGTTTGCCGGAAAAAGGCGGGGAGGAAACAGATGACCATTTATATGGAAAAAGAGTGCAGTACCAGTCTGCCATTCGACTGGGAGGATATTGCAGCAAAAGTTGTAGAGACCGTGCTGGACTATTCAGACTGCCCTTATGAGGCAGAGGTTTCCGTCACGCTCACGGATGATGCCGAAATACGCACGATCAATCGTGAACAGCGCGGCATTGATGCTTCCACTGATGTGCTGTCGTTCCCGATGGTATCTTATAAAATTCCGGGAAATTTCGATTTTCTGGAGGAAGAACCGGCAGACTGCTTTCATCCTGAAAGCGGAGAGCTGATGCTCGGGGATATTGTTATTTCGATTGATCATGTATACGACCAGGCAGAACAGTACGGGCATTCCCTGCTGCGCGAATATGCATTTCTGCTGGCACACAGCATGTTTCATCTGATCGGCTACGACCATATGACGCCGCAGGAGGCTGCAGAAATGGAAGAGAAGCAGGAGGAGGTTCTGAAAAAACTGAATATTACGAGGGATTTATTATAATTTTTCAAGGAGGGGTAACTATGAAAAAGAAAGTATTAACAGCAATGACAGCTCTGGGTGTATCAGCCATCTGCCTGTTCGGAACGACGGCAGGCGCGGACGATTCGTTTAATCCGTCCTGGAGACCATCCGTCACACGCAGCGGAGCGCTGCTGGAAACACCGGATGAAAACGGGCAGGTGCACAGCTATCTTACCGGAAAGCTGACCGATGCATCCATTGCGCAGGTGCGCCCGATGTCAGTGATGATTAACAATATTATTGATGCCATGCCGCAGGCGGGCATTTCCCGTGCGGACGTTGTATACGAGGCACCGGTGGAAGGGGATATCACACGTCTTCTTGCTATTTTTGAAGATTACGCAGACCTGGAAAAACTGGGACCGGTCAGAAGCTGCCGCGATTATTTTATTGATTTTGCCATGGAATTTGACGCTATCTACACGCATTACGGACAGGCTGTCTATGCATTTGATCTGCTGAATTCTGATATGCTGGACAATATCAGCGGTCTGCAGTACCAGGACTCTGTCGGCGAGATTTACGGCTATGCAGGAGAGGATATTTTCTACCGCACAGATGACCGCCCGGCTCCGCACAATGCCTACACAAGCTACAGCGGACTGATGACGGCGGTGGAGCGCAACGGTTACAGCCAGCAGTATGCAGACGATTACAGCGGACATTTTCTTTTTGCCGCAGATGGAGAGCGCGTTTCCTATACAGACGGCACCGCTTCCTATATCCGTCCGAGCCTTTACAGCAACAATCCGTATTTTGAGTATGACGCGGCCAGCGGGCTGTATATGCGCTTCCAATACGGCGAACAGCAGATTGATGAGCTGACAGGCAGCCAGCTTGGATATGACAATGTAATCATCCAGTACTGTCCGGTGCGGGCATACGACGAGAACGGCTACATCGACATTGACACACACTCCGGCGGTTCTGCAATCCTGTTTACCAACGGCACCTACCAGAATGCCACCTGGAGCAAGGACAGCAATTACGGTGTTACCAGATATTACGATGCCTCAGGAAATGAGCTGAAGGTCAACCAGGGGAAAACCTGGATCTGCATTGTGCAGGATACGAGAAACGGAGACACACTGATTCAGTGATCGCCGCGCAGGAGGAAACAGGCAAGTGGGAAGTAAGAAAAACAAACAAAACTTTTTAGTACAGGGAACGATCCTGGCTGTTGCCGCAATCGTGGCAAAGATTATCGGTATGATCTACCGCATTCCGCTCTCCCGGATTCTGGGGGACGAGGCGTACTCTTATTATGGAACGGCAAATGAAATCTATACGATTCTGCTTATGATTTCCACCTTTAGTCTGCCGCTGGCAGTGTCAAAGATGGTGTCGGAAAAAGTCCATCTGGGAGAATGGAAAAATGCGCAGAAAATTTTCCGCTGCTCCATGAAATTTGCGCTTGTGAGCGGAGCAGTTATGTCGATCCTCTGCTTTCTGCTTGCAGATGTTATTACAGGAACTATTATGAAAGTGGGCAGCGCAGCCTATGCGCTGCGTGTGCTCTCCCTTGCTATTTTTCTGTTTGCCATTACCGGTGTTCTGCGGGGCTTTTTCCAGGGACATGAAACAATGGTTCCAACGGCAGTATCACAGGTAGTAGAACAAATCGTTCATGCACTGGTGTCCATTGTACTTGCGGGTGTCCTGTTAAGCTACGGACACTCCCTGAAGGGAAAAGACGAAACCTATGCATCCGCACTCGGTGCAGCAGGCGCTACAGCAGGTACTGTTGCGGGCGTTCTGGTGGCGCTTATCATGCTGCTTGTCGTGTATTATTCCTTCCAGAAATCCTATCGGAAGCGCTTAAAAAGCGATTCGACAAAGCATCTGGAATCTGACCGGGATATTTATTATGCCATCGTCATGACGATTCTTCCGGTTATTTTAAGCACGCTTATCTACAATATCAGTCCGTCTCTTGACCAGGGTATCTTCAACAATATTCTGGCGGGACAGGGCTACACCAGTCAGCAATACAACACCATCTACGGCATTTACCTCAGTAAATACCGTGTGCTGATGAATGTACCGCTTGCACTTGCTTCCAGCCTCTCGCCCTCGGTAGTGCCGACCCTGACTGCCGCCATGGTAGACGGAAATTATAAAGACGCACGCATAAAGGTGCGCTCTACCATGCGCTATACCATGATCCTTACCATCCCGTGTGCAGTCGGAATGGCGGCGCTCGCGCATCCGATCATGGCGCTGATTTACAACGACTGGCGGGCACTCCCGGCAGGCATTATGCAGGCAGGTGCGCTGATGATCGTGCTTTTTGCGATCTCCACGCTTTCCACTGCTGTTCTGCAGGGAATCGGACGCATGAAAGAGCCGGTGATCCATTCCGCGATCTCCCTCGTTATTCACATAATTGTCCTTGTTGTTATGCTGAAGCAGTTCCGGCTGAATATTTATGGAGTTGTTTACGCGAATACGCTGTTTGCATTTATTATTTGTATTCTGAACGGGCTTTCCATCAAGCGTCATCTGCACTACCGTCAGGAACTGCGCAAGACGTTTCTGATTCCGCTGCTTGCCTCGGCAGTCATGGGTGTTGCGGCTTATGTCATTCATCTTGCACTCAACAGCCTGCTAAATCTGCTGTTCGTGGACTGGGCATCCAATACCGTTGCAACAATGATAGCAATTCTTGCAGGGGCGATGATTTATGTATTTGTACTGATCAAACTGCGCGGAATCCGGGAAAGCGAGATTGAAAACCTCCCGAAGGGCGCATTTATGGTACGCGTGCTGCATAAGATCCATTTTCTGTAGGAAAGCAGCAAGAAGATAAAAGCTGCTGTTTTGCCAGCTTTATGAATGGAATACATTAAGAGAAGGCAGGATTGATTTGTGGATTATCGAGAACGGTTAAAAGACAAAAAACGCATTATTATTAAGATCGGCTCATCCTCGCTTACCCATGCGGCAACCGGGGCGCCGGATCTGACAAAGCTGGAGATCCTTGTGCGTGAACTCAGCAACCTGCGCAACATGGGCAAGGAAGTGATTCTGGTTTCTTCCGGCGCTATTGCTGTCGGCTGCAGCGCCATCGGCATTCAAAAAAGGCCGGAGCAGGTGGATGTCCAGCAGGCATGTGCAGCAATCGGACAGGCAAAGCTGATGATGATTTATCAAAAGCTGTTTGCGGAGTACGGACATATGGCGGCGCAGGTATTGATGACGAAATATACCATGACAGATCCCGTCAGCCGTGAAAATGCCTTTAATACATTCCGCGAACTGCTGTTTCTTGGTGCCATCCCGATTGTAAACGAAAATGACACGGTGGCAACCTACGAGATCCAGTTTGGCGACAACGATATGCTTTCGGCGCTCGTGGCATCCCTCACAGAGGCGGATCTTCTGATTCTGCTCTCTGATATTGACGGGCTGTTTACTGACGATCCGCACGAAAATCCTCAGGCATCTTTCATCAGTCTGGTGGAGGAGCTGGACGAGCGTCTGTTCCGGATGGGAAAGAACACCAGCAGCAGCGGTGTCGGCACCGGCGGTATGAGTGCGAAGCTTGCAGCGGCAAGGATCGCCACTGCATCGGGTGCGGATATGATCATTGCAAACGGTACAGATTTTCATATCATACATAAAATCCTGCAGGGCAAGGAATATGGCACACTGTTTGCCGGAAAAAAAGATCCGGATTTTTCGCTGGTGGATTATCTTGGAAGAGAGCATCATTGAATCAAAGGAGAACGCTATGAGTATCACAGAGGCACAGATTGCAAGAATCAACGAGCTGGCGCGCAAATCAAAGGCTGAGGGACTGACGGAAAAGGAGCGTATGGAACAGGCAGCGCTCCGGCAGGAGTACATTGCCGCCATCCGCAGGAATCTGCGCGGTCAGCTCGACAACATCAACATCCAGGAGAAGGACGGCAGTATCACGAACCTTGGAGAAAAATTTGGAGCACGAACAGACAATGGAAAAAAAGGAAATTAGAAAAATTGTTTTTGCAAGACGCCGGAAGGCAGATCCGGACAGGCTGCTTGCAGACAGTCAGATCATCTGCAGAAAAGTGATGGAGACAGAAGCGTTTCAGAATGCTTCTGCCATTTACGTTTATATGGACTGTAAGGGAGAGGTGTCTGTGAGACCTCTCCTTGAAACTGCCTGGAGACTTGGCAAAAAAACAGCAGCTCCGCGGGTGACCGGTCCCGGACAGATGCGTTATTACTATATTTCTTCCTATACGGATGTCGCTCCGGGCTATTATCAGATACCGGAGCCGGTTACAGAGGATGAGGCATACGATGAGACAGCGCTGCTGATTGTGCCGGGGGTAGCATTTGACAGACAGCGGCATCGCTGCGGATATGGACAGGGCTTTTATGACCGCTATCTTGCGGCGCATACCATGCATCCAACTATCGCACTTGCGTTCGATTTTCAGATCATGGAGCACGTGCCTGCAGATACCTATGACAAGCTGCCGCAGATGCTGATTACCGAAAAGGAGGTTTTTCAATGAAGCTTTCACTGACAGAAATAGGAATGCGGGCGAAAGCGGCAGAGCAGCCGCTGCGCACACTCGGGCGCACAGTAAAAGACACGGCGCTGCTAAAAGCAGCGGAAGATCTGGTGGCAAAAAGTGATATATTGCTTGCTGCTAATGAAAAGGATATAAAGAGCGGAGAGGAAAACGGCATGAAGCCAGGAATGATCGACCGCCTGCGTCTGACGCCGGAGCGCATATCCGGCATGGCAGAGGGACTGATACAGCTTGCGGGAATGGAGGATCCCATTGGGGAAGTAACTGGCATGAAACGCCGCCCGAACGGACTGCTGATCGGACAGCAGCGGGTGCCGCTTGGTGTCATCGGCATTATCTATGAATCGCGTCCAAACGTGACGGCGGATGCCTTCGGTCTCTGTTTCAAAACCGGAAACGCTGTGATTTTAAAGGGCGGCAGTGATGCCCTGCAGTCCAATATCGCTATTGTACAGGTAATCCGCGATGCACTCGCTGCCTGCAATGTTACACCGGATGCGATCCAGCTCATTGAGGACACCAGCCGTGAAACCACTGCGGCCTTCATGAAACTGAATGAGTATGTGGATGTGCTGATTCCGCGGGGCGGGGCCGGGCTGATCCGGGCAGTTGTGAACAACAGCACCATTCCGGTCATTGAGACCGGTACCGGCAACTGCCACATCTACGTCGATGAGAGCGCCGATCTGGAAATGGCGGTCAATATCATTTTTAATGCAAAGACACAGCGGATCGGTGTCTGCAATGCCTGCGAATCGCTGGTTGTGCATGAGCGTGTCCTAAAAAATCTGCTCCCGGCGCTGAAAGCGCGCCTTGATGAAAAACAGGTGGAGCTGCGCGGAGACGCGCCGGTCTGCCAGACTATCCCGGATGTTAAAGCGGCAACGGAGGAAGACTGGGGAACCGAATATCTCGATTATATTCTCTCCATTAAAACCGTGGCATCAATTGATGAGGCAATCGCGCATATCAATCGCTACAATACCGGGCATTCTGAAGCAATTATCACGCAGGACTATGCAAATGCCCAGCGCTTTTTAAATGAGATCGACGCGGCGGCAGTCTATGTTAACGCTTCTACACGCTTTACCGACGGTTTTGAGTTCGGCTTTGGCGCGGAAATTGGCATCAGTACACAGAAGCTGCACGCGCGCGGACCGATGGGTCTGATGGCGCTCACCTCTACAAAATATATTATTTATGGTAATGGACAGGTGCGCCCGTAGTTTCGGATGTATAGAAGCGGGCAGATTGTTGCACAGAGGGACCCGCTTTAAAACAGGACAGAAAGGAACAGAAAGTCAGAAAGAATGTACAATAAAATCAATCTGGAGGAAATAAATTTAACGCAGGAAGCACCTGCTGCAGAACCTGAACGGCAGTATTACTTTATGGCAAAATGCCGTGCGCTCGTGCAGGAGCTCTCAGAAAAGCTTGGCAGACAGCCGACAGCATGCACCAAAACCTTTGGCTGTCAGATGAATGCCCGCGACAGTGAAAAGCTTACCGGAATTCTGGAGCTCGCAGGCTATGCCATTACGGAAGATGAACATGCGGATCTTGTCATTTACAATACCTGTACCGTTCGTGAGAACGCTAATCTGAAGGTTTACGGAAGGCTTGGCGTGCTTGGCAGTATGAAAAAAAAGCAGCCGCACAAGCTGATTGCCCTCTGCGGCTGTATGATGCAGGAACCGGCGGTGGTTGAAAAAATCCGTAAAAGCTATCGTTTTGTGGATCTGGTATTCGGCACCCACAATATATACAAGTTTGCGGAGCTGCTGGCAGAAGGTCTTGCCGGAAACGGCATGATTATCGATGTCTGGAAGGATACTGATAAAATTGTGGAAAACCTCCCGGTTGAACGCAAATATTCCTTCAAATCCGGGGTGAACATCATGTTTGGCTGTAACAATTTCTGCAGCTATTGTATC
>DKTR01000020.1:36698-36831 GCA_002473385.1 Lachnospiraceae bacterium UBA7225 | reverse complement strand
CAATTTCTGCAGCTATTGTATCGTTCCGTATGTGCGCGGAAGAGAACGCAGCCGCAAGCCGCAGGAAATCCTCCGCGAGATAGAGTGTCTTGCCGCCGATGGTGTGGTAGAAGTAATGCTGCTTGGACAAAAC
>DKTR01000020.1:36217-36364 GCA_002473385.1 Lachnospiraceae bacterium UBA7225 | reverse complement strand
AACGTCAATTCCTACGGAAAAAATCTGCCAGAGCCGGTGAGCTTTGCACAGCTTTTGCGTGAGGCAGAGAAAATTGACGGTATTAAGCGGATCCGTTTTATGACATCCCACCCGAAGGATTTGTCGGATGAGCTGATCGAGGTGATG
>DKTR01000020.1:35724-35931 GCA_002473385.1 Lachnospiraceae bacterium UBA7225 | reverse complement strand
TCGGATGAGCTGATCGAGGTGATGGCTTCATCAAAAAAAATCTGCCGCCATATGCATCTGCCTCTGCAATCGGGCAGCAGCCGTATTTTGAAAATCATGAACCGCAGATATACGAAAGAGCAGTATCTTGCCCTGGTGGATAAGCTGCGTAGGGCGATCCCGGATATCTCTCTGACCACAGATATTATCGTGGGATTTCCGGGCGAG
>DKTR01000020.1:0-35628 GCA_002473385.1 Lachnospiraceae bacterium UBA7225 | reverse complement strand
CTTTATGACCTCCCATCCGAAGGATCTGTCCGACGAGCTGATCGATGTGATGAGACAGTCTAAGAAGATCTGCCGGCATCTGCATCTGCCCGTACAGGCCGGTTCCGACAGAATCTTACAGGCCATGAACAGACGTTATACGAAGGCGCAGTATCTGGCCCTGGTGGACAGGATCAGGACCGCTATGCCGGATATCGCCCTGACTACGGACATTATCGTGGGATTTCCGGGCGAGACAGAAGAGGATTTCGAGGAAACACTGGACGTTGTGCGCCAGGTGCGCTATGACAGCGCCTTCACCTTTATCTATTCAAAGCGTACCGGAACACCTGCCGCAGCTATGGAGAACCAGGTGCCGGAAGACATTGTAAAGCAGCGTTTTGACCGTCTTCTCACACTTGTACAGGACATTTCAAAAGAGATGGCGGGAAGACTGACCGGGCAGACACTGCCTGTACTGGTGGAAGAGATTAACAGCCAGGATACATCCCTTATGACCGGCAGACTTTCGAATAATCTGCTGGTACATTTTCCGGGCGATGCCTCCCTGATCGGAAAGATTGTGGATGTGCATCTGCTGGAGAGCAAGGGCTTTTACTATATGGGAGAGAGGTACTAAAGTGGAACAACTGACACCAATGATGCAGCAGTACCTGGAAACGAAGAAAAATTATCAGGACTGTATCTTATTTTACAGACTTGGTGATTTTTATGAGATGTTTTTTGACGATGCGCTGACTGCATCAAGGGAACTGGAAATTACACTGACCGGCAAGAGCTGCGGGCAGGAAGAGCGCGCACCAATGTGTGGTGTACCTTACCATGCCGTAGACAATTACCTGAACAAGCTGGTTTCCAAGGGATACAAAGTCGCCATCTGTGAGCAGATGGAAGACCCGAAGCAGGCAAAGGGCATAGTGAAGCGCGAGGTAGTCCGCATTGTCACGCCGGGTACCAATTTAAATACGCTCGCTCTCGACGAAACACGGAATAATTATCTGATGTGCATTGTCTGTATGGCAGATCGTTTTGGGGTGTCGGTCGCGGATATCTCCACGGGTGCTTATCTGGTGACAGAGCTGGATTCTGCCCGCAAGCTGACAGATGAAATTTTTAAATTTTCCCCGAAGGAAATCATCTGTACACAGACGCTTCTGATGAGCGGTATCGATATGGAGGATCTGAAAGCACGGCTTGGGATTACAGTTTATGCGCTGGAGGACTGGTATTTTGACGATGACCTCTGCAAACGTGCGCTGACGGAGCATTTTCACACAGCAAGTATTGACGGGCTGGGGCTTGGCGATTTCAACTGCGGCGTGATCGCTGCGGGTGCGCTTCTGCAGTATCTGATTGAGACGCAGAAGACCTCTATCAGCAATCTGACGCAGCTCACTCCGTATACAAGTGGAAAATATATGGTACTGGACAGCTCCACAAGACGTAATCTGGAGCTCTGTGAGACTCTGCGTGAAAAGCAGAGAAGAGGCTCCCTTCTCTGGGTGCTGGATAAAACAAAAACGGCAATGGGCGCGCGTATGCTGCGCAGCTTTATCGAACAGCCGCTCATTGATATCGACGAGATTGAGCGCCGCCAGGAGGCTGTTACAGAACTGAAGGCGAATGCCATTGCCCGCGAGGAAATCCGCGAATATCTTAATCCTGTATATGACCTGGAGCGTCTGATCAGCAAGATCAGCTATCAGACGGCAAATCCGCGCGATCTGATCGCGTTTAAAAGTTCATTGTCGATGCTTCCGCACATCAAATATATTATGGGAGATTTCAAGAGTGAGCTTTTGTGCAGTATCCGCGAGGATATTGATGCGCTGGAGGATCTCTGTACGCTGGTGGAGCGTGCGATCATTGAGGAGCCGCCGATCACTATTCGGGAAGGTAATCTGATCCGCGACGGCTTTCATGAGGAAGTAGACCGTCTGCGCCAGGCAAAGACCGAGGGAAAAACCTGGCTTGCCGATCTGGAGGCAAAGGAGCGCGAAAAAACCGGCATCAAAAATATGAAGGTTAAATATAACCGGGTGTTTGGATATTACCTTGAAGTCACCAATTCCTACAAGGACATGGTGCCGGATTATTACACCAGAAAGCAGACACTCGCAAATGCCGAGCGCTATATCACGCCGGAGCTCAAGGAACTGGAAGATATCATCCTTGGGGCGGAGGACCGACTGATCTCGCTGGAATATGAGCTGTTCTGTGAGGTACGCGATAAAATTGCCGGAGAGATCCTGCGCATCCAGCAGACAGCGAAGGCAATTGCCGGCATTGACGTCTTTGCTTCCCTTGCGCTGGTTGCCGAACAGAACAATTATGTGTGCCCGAAAATGAACAGCCGCGGACAGATCCAGATTCGTGACGGGCGCCATCCGGTTGTAGAAAAAATGATAAAAAACGATATGTTTATTGCCAACGATACGGTTCTGGATAACCATAAAAACCGTATCTCGATCATCACCGGACCAAATATGGCCGGCAAATCCACCTATATGCGTCAGAGCGCGCTGATCGTTCTGATGGCGCAGATCGGCTCTTTTGTCCCGGCATCAGAAGCAAAAATTGGTATTGTGGACCGCATTTTTACACGTGTAGGTGCGTCGGACGACCTCGCCTCCGGGCAGAGTACTTTTATGGTAGAAATGACAGAAGTAGCAAACATTTTGAAAAATGCCACATCAGACAGCCTCCTTGTGCTGGATGAGATCGGGCGCGGCACCAGTACCTTTGATGGTCTGAGCATCGCCTGGGCGGTTGTGGAACACATCAGCAACCCGAAGCTTCTGGGGGCCAAGACACTGTTCGCAACCCATTATCATGAGCTGACAGAGCTGGAGGGGAAGCTGTCCTCGGTAAACAACTACTGCATTGCTGTTAAGGAACGCGGTGACGATATTGTATTCCTGCGCAAAATTGTAAAAGGCGGCGCGGATAAAAGCTACGGCATCCAGGTGGCAAAGCTTGCCGGTGTGCCGGACAGCGTTATTGAGCGGGCAAAGGAACTGGTGCAGGAGCTGAGCGATGCTGATATCACAGAGGCAGTACACGAAGCAAAGGCGGAGGGAAAAAGTACAAAGCCGAAGAAGAAAAAATATGATCAGGTTGATCTTGACCAGATGACCTTATTTGATACGGTAAGCGATGAGGACGTTCTGAAGGAATTAAAAGAAATTGAAATTTCTACACTTACGCCGATCGAAGCGCTGAATGTTCTGAACCGGCTGCAAAGCCGTCTGAAAAACCGCTGGTAGAAATGGAGCATGAGATATGAGAGAAATTGCTGTGCTCGATGAGCAGACAATTGATAAAATAGCAGCCGGAGAGGTAATCGAGCGTCCGGCTTCCATCGTAAAGGAGCTGGTGGAGAATGCTATCGATGCCGGCGCAAATGCTGTCACGGTGGAGATTAAGGACGGCGGCATTTCCTTTATCCGTATTACAGACAACGGCTCCGGCATCGAAGCAAAGCAGGTGCCGGTTGCTTTTCTGCGCCATGCAACCAGCAAAATCCGCAAGGTGGACGATCTTCTGGACGTGACCTCTCTGGGCTTTCGCGGTGAGGCGCTCTCCAGTATCGCAGCGGTCTGCCAGGTGGAGCTGATCACAAAGACGGCGGATAGTCTGACCGGCGTACGCTATCTAATCGAGGGCGGAAAAGAAAAGAGCCTGGAAGAGATCGGTGCCCCGGACGGAACAACCTTTCTGGTGCGCAATATATTTTTTAACACTCCGGCGCGGAAAAAATTTCTGAAAACGGCACAGACCGAGGCAGGCTATATCAGTGACATAGTGGAGCATATCGCACTTTCGCACCCGGAGGTTTCCTTTAAGTTTATTTCCAATAATCAGACAAAGCTGCACACCTCCGGAAATCATCAGTTAAAGGATATCATTTACCATATTTACGGGCGTGATATCGCGGCAAATCTGATTGAGGTCGCCGCTGGCAATGATTCTGTCTGCATAAAGGGCTTTATCGGAAAGCCGGTGGTCTCAAGGGGCAACCGTAACTTCGAAAATTATTTTGTAAACGGACGTTATATACGCAGCAATATTATTGCAAAAGCTATTGAGGACGCCTATCATACGTTTATGATGAAGCATAAATATCCGTTCACAGTGCTGCATTTTACTATTGACGGAGCGCTTCTGGATGTCAATGTACATCCGGCTAAAATGGAACTGCGTTTCGCAGAGAACGAGCATATGTACCAGCTTGTCTACGATGCCGTACACAGTGCGCTTTCCCATCGGGAAATGATCGTGCAGGTAGGTATCGGAAAAGACGAGCCGCAGAAAAAGGATGAGCAAAAGGGCAGAGCTCCCGCACCGGAACCGTTCGAGGCGGTGCGGCGCAGCCTGGAACAGGCACCGCTAAGCACCCGGGTGCAGCAGCCGGCAGAACAAATGACAGACGGCATACAGCAGGCTTCCCGCGTGCCCCCTGTATCCCAGGTACGCGAACGCCCTTCCTACATGACAGCTCCGGCAGCGGACAATGCGACGGCGGCGCAGACAGAGCGCACGATTCCAAAGCTTGTGCCGCCGCAGGTCTCTGTACGGCGGAATCTGACACCGGCTCCGGCAATCCCGGCATCGTCTGTTCAGGAAGAAGCTCCCGAGTGGGAGAGAGCGCTTAACCTGCAGCCGGATGTGTCTGCTCCGCAGAGTGCTGTACAGACAATGACCGCCTCCACCGGTCTGAAGGGTGAACAGATGAGCCTCTTTGAGGATAAGCTGCTTTCGAAGGAGCATGTAAAAGAACACCGCATCATTGGACAGGTATTTGACACTTACTGGATCGTGCAGTTCCAGGACAAAATGTTTCTGATCGACCAGCACGCAGCGCACGAAAAGGTTCTGTATGAGCGTATGAAAAAATCCATGGAGAAGCGGGAATTCACTTCCCAGAATTTAAATCCGCCGATTATCCTGACTCTCAATATGGCAGAAGCGGCGCTGCTGGAAAAATACCGGGAACGCTTCTGTGAAATCGGATTTGAGATCGAAGAATTCGGCGGACGGGAATACGCCCTGCGTGCCGTTCCGGACAACCTGTTCGGGCTTGCCGACCGGGAGCTGTTCCTGGAAATACTGGATGGGCTTTCTTCGCAGACAGATGCTCTTGACGTTGAGACGATTGATGATAAAATCGCAACAATGTCCTGCAAGGCGGCAGTAAAGGGAAATTCCCGCCTGTCAACCGCAGAAATCCACGCGCTGATCGATGAGCTTCTTACCCTGGACAACCCCTACAACTGCCCGCACGGCAGACCGACCATCATCTCCATGTCGAAATCTGATCTGGAGCGCAAGTTTAAAAGGATTGTTTGATATGACAAAAAAACCGTTACTGATTCTCACCGGTCCGACCGCTGTCGGCAAGACGGCGCTGTCTATTGCGCTGGCAAAGGCGGTCGGCGGTGAGATTATTTCAGCCGATTCCATGCAGGTATACAGAGGAATGGATATCGGCTCGGCAAAAATTACCCGCGAAGAAATGTCGGACGTTGCACATTATCTGATTGATGAGCTGGAGCCGGAGGAGGAATTTCATGTCGTCCGTTTCCAGGAGCTGGCAAAAAAATATATGGACCGGATTTATGAAAAAGGCAAAATTCCCATTCTGGTCGGCGGCACCGGCTTTTACATCCAGGCGGTGCTTTACGATATCGACTTTACCCAAAATGACGGAGACAGCAGCTACCGCAGCCGGCTGGAGCAGCTTGCCAGAGAAAAGGGAAACGCTTACCTGCATGATCTGCTTGCCGCTGTGGATAAAAAGGCAGCGCAGGAAATCCATGCAAATAATGTAAAGCGTGTCATCCGCGCCCTGGAATTTTATCATGAAAGCAAAACGCCTATCTCCGCGCATAACGAGGAGCAGCGCCGGAAGGAATCCCCCTACAATGCCGCTTATTTTGTACTGAACGAGAACCGGCAGGTACTCTATGAGAGGATCGGGCAGCGCGTCGACCGGATGCTGGAATCCGGGCTGCTGGATGAGGTGCGCACTCTGAAAGCACGCGGCTGCACATCCGGCATGGTTTCCATGCAGGGACTTGGCTATAAAGAGATGCTGGATTATCTGGATGGAAACTGCACCTATGAAGAAGCGGTTTATCGTCTGAAGCGTGACACGCGTCACTTTGCAAAGCGTCAGATCACCTGGTTCAGACGGGAGCGGGACGTTATCTGGCTTCAGAAAGAGAATTTTAGTGGAAGTGAAGAAATACTTGCTTATATGCTGGATATTATAGAACATCAGAGAGGAATTACATTATGTCACAAATTGCAATAGAAGAAATGTATGCGGAGCTTGGAATCAGCAGCAGGGTGCTCGCCTTCGGGCAGGAAATTGAGCAGAAGCTGCTGCCTCGCTTTGCCGAAATACAGAAAAACGCAGAATACAATCAGCTAAAGGTGATCCGCGCCATGCAGAAATGCCGTGTGAGCGCGGAGTGTTTTCAGTCCGGTACCGGCTATGGCTATGATGATATCGGGCGTGATACGCTGGAGGAGGTTTACGCCAATGTGTTCCACACAGAGGCAGCACTTGTGCGCGCGCAGATCACCTGCGGGACACACGCTCTTGCTGTGGCCCTTGCCGGAAATCTGCGTCCCGGAGACGAACTGCTGTCTGTTTCCGGCAAGCCCTATGATACCCTGGAGGAAGTCATCGGTATCCGTCCCTCCAGAGGTTCTCTGGCGGAATACGGCGTAAGTTACCGCCAGGTGGATCTGCTCGCGGACGGAAGCTTTGATTTTCCGGGCATCCGGGCAGCGATCCGGCCAGAGACAAGGCTTGTGGAAATCCAGCGCTCTAAAGGTTACCAGACACGCCCGACCCTTTCTGTACAGGCGATTGCAGAGGCGATTCGCTTTATAAAAGACATCCGCTCCGATATTTTGATTCTTGTAGATAATTGCTACGGAGAATTTGTAGAGCGCCAGGAGCCGAGCGATTTTGGTGCAGATATGGTGGTCGGCTCTCTGATTAAAAATCCGGGAGGCGGTCTGGCACCGATCGGCGGCTACATTGCCGGAACCCGTCAGTGCATTGAAAATGCTGCCTACCGTTTAACCTCCCCCGGTCTCGGTCGGGAGGTGGGTGCTTCGCTTGGTGTAAACCGCGATTTTTTCCAGGGGCTGTTTTTAGCGCCGACCGTGGTGGCAGGTGCGCTGAAAGGCGCTATCTTCGCTGCCAATATCTATGAACGTCTTGGCTTTAAGGTAGTACCGGACGGCACAGAGGAGCGCCATGATATCATCCAGGCGGTAGAATTTGGCACACCGGAAGGACTGATTGCTTTTTGCGAAGGTATTCAGGCTGCCGCTCCCGTGGACAGCTATGTAACACCTGAGCCGTGGGCAATGCCGGGATACGACAGCGATGTCATCATGGCAGCAGGTGCCTTTATCCAGGGTTCTTCCATTGAGCTGAGTGCAGACGGACCTTTAAAGCCTCCTTATGCTGCGTATTTCCAGGGCGGTCTTACCTGGGAGCATGCAAAACTCGGCATTCTGCGTTCTCTGCAGCGCCTGGCAGAAAAGGGAATTGTTTCTCTGGAGGAGCTATGAAAAAAATAATCGTGATTGGCGCCGGAGCCTCCGGGATGCTTGCCGCAATCGCTGCGGCACGCCAGGGGGCTTCGGTTACCATTTTAGAAGGGATGGAAAAACCGGGGAAGAAGCTTCTCATCACCGGGAGCGGCCGCTGCAATCTCACAAATCTGCGACAGGAGCCTGACTGCTACAGGGGAGCGGATGCTGCTTTTATCCAGGGAATCCTGCAGCAGTTCCCGGTCGATAAGACATTGGCATTTTTCCGGGAAATCGGGCTGCTTACCTGCGCGCGTGACGGATACGTCTATCCCGCGACCGGGCAGGCATCCTCCGTGCTGGAGGTATTACTGCTGGAGCTGAAGCGCCTGGGTGTTAAATTAAAGTGCACAGAAAAGGTCACTGCCATCACAAAAAAAGACCGTTTTCTTTTCTGTGTACAGACCTCTGGATGGAAGTATGAGGCAGATGCCGTGATTTTATCTGCCGGGTCCAGAGCGGCATCTGCCACCGGCTCCGACGGAAGCGGATATGCGCTCGCAGAGGGCTGCGGGCATACACTTGTCACACCGCGTGAAGCGCTTGTCCCCCTGAAAATCCGCGAGGGCTGGACCAGAAAACTCTCCGGACTGCGGATGCAGGCAGCCATTTCACTGGAAGGACATACAGAAACAGGGGAACTGCAATGGACTGACACCGGCATCTCCGGTATTGTTGTTTTTCAGCTCAGCCGCTATGCCGTATGTGCTCTCGCAGCACATACGTCTTTTGTCCCGGTACAGCTTGATCTGCTTCCGGCTTTTTCCGCTGGTGAGCTTTTGGCACATCTGTCAAAGTTAAGGGATCTGCAGGATGGACGCAGTGCCGAAAACCTGCTTGCCGGCGTGCTTGCAAAGAAAGCCGCCGCACCTCTTTTACAGGCGGCAGGGATCTCCCCGCTTACAAAGGCAGAAGGTTTAAGTGACGCCACACTGCGGCGGCTGGTCGGAGAAATCAAGCAGCTCACACTCACTGTGTCGGGCTGCAGATCTTTTGAGCAGGCACAGGTCTGCCAGGGCGGCGTGCGTCATACCGAGGTACATCCGCAGACACTGGAATCATTAAAAATGCCCGGACTTTACCTTACAGGGGAACTGTTGGACGTGGATGGCGCCTGCGGCGGTTACAACCTTCAGTGGGCATGGGCGAGCGGATTTACAGCGGGCAGGGCAGCCGGGCAGAAATTCTCTTCCACGAGATCAGCTCTGCCGGACAGGCATACCGGCAGTCCCGCCGTTGATGCAGACGGCTTTCCTGTCAATCGTCATCAGAAAGGAACATACCATGCGTAAAATTCGTATTTCACAGATAAAGCTCCCGGTGACCTGCACAAAGCAGGAATTAAAACAGGAAGCTGCAAAGGTGCTGCGCATCCCCGCGTCGCAGATCCGGTCTGTTACAATCCGCAAGCGTTCCATAGACGCCCGGAAGAAGCCGGATATCCGCTATATTTTTACCGTGGATGTCGAGACGGCAATGGATAGCCGCGTGCTTCTGCGGAAACAAAAGAGCGCCGATATTTCTCTGGCGGAGGAGGTCGTTTACCAGTATCCGGTTCCAGGAAGCGAAACCCTTGCCGGGCGTCCTGTAATCGTGGGCTGCGGACCTGCCGGGCTTTTTTGCGGACTGCTGCTGGCAAGATGCGGTTACCGCCCGTTGATTCTGGAGCGCGGCGAGGACGTGGATCACCGCACAAAAACCGTAGAAGCCTTCTGGACAACCGGAGCTTTCAGGGAGCAGTCGAACGTCCAGTTCGGAGAGGGCGGTGCCGGAACCTTCTCAGACGGCAAGTTAAACACGCTGGTAAAGGATCATGCGGGCAGAAACCATTTTGTTCTGGAAACCTTTGTAAAGGCAGGTGCCAGCCAGGATATCCTTTTTGTAAATAAGCCTCACATCGGTACTGATGTACTGCGCACCGTTGTAAAAAATATCCGCCGGGAAATCGAAGCGCTGGGCGGAGAAATCCGTTTTGGGCAGCAGCTTACCGGTTTTTCCACAAAGGACGGAAAGCTCACCGGCATCACGGTCAACGGGAACGAAAAACTGGATTGCAGGGTGTGCGTTCTCGCCATCGGGCACAGCGCCAGGGATACCTTTGCGATACTGGAGCAGAAGCAGGTTCCCATGCAGGCAAAAGCATTCGCCGTCGGACTGCGTATCGAACATCCTCAGGAGATGATTAACATTTCCCAATATGGCGCCGGATACCCGCAGCAGCTTCCCGCCGCCGATTATAAGCTTACCGGAAAGCTGAAAAACGGCAGAGGCATCTACTCCTTCTGCATGTGTCCGGGCGGCTATGTCGTCAATGCCTCCTCAGAAAAAGAAGCGCTCGCCGTCAATGGCATGAGCTACTGCGCGCGCAGCGGCAAAAATGCTAACAGCGCGATCGTTGTCACTGTTACGCCGGAGGACTACCCGGAAAAGGGAGTTCTCGGCGGTGTACAGTTCCAGCGGAGCCTGGAGCGCATGGCATACCGTGCGGGCGGCGGGAAAATCCCCGTACAGCTTTTTGCGGATTTTCAGAATCATCAGAAGAGCAGCGGCTTTGGCGATGTAACGCCTTCTGCCATGGGTGCATATGCGCTCGCTGATCTGCGCGCAGGACTGCCCGCGTTTCTGGCGGATTCCCTTGAGGAGGGCGTTCTGTTGTTTGACCACAAAATCCATGGCTTTGCACGCGGGGATGCCCTGTTCTCCGGTGTGGAGAGCCGTACCTCTTCCCCGGTGCGGATTCTGCGCGGTGACGATTTCACCTCACCCGGTGTGCACGGACTATATCCCTGTGGAGAGGGTGCCGGCTATGCGGGCGGTATCACTTCCGCTGCGATGGACGGCATGAAATGTGCAGAAGCAATTATACGCAGGTATTGTAACAGTTCAGCCAGGCTGCCCTGTTACCAGGTATTGCCGCATCATAAAGATTTAAGCAAATGACATATATACTTTTTGCAAAAAATGTGCTATGATTGATTGTTACAAGGCATAGTTTGTTTTCCTGCCGGGAAAGAACCGCAGTTTGCCATGAACCATATTACAATGAAACAGATGCCGGACGACGAACGTCCTTATGAGAAATGTCTGAAATCCGGGGCAGGCGTACTGACGGATGCAGAGCTGCTTGCAGTAATCCTGCGTACAGGCGCAAAGGGGACAACGAGTATCGAACTGGCAAAGAAAATTTTAAACTGCTCCAAAACACAGCCGGGTCTTCTCGGTTTGTATCATCTTTCTGCCTCCGGGCTGTGCAGCATCCGGGGAATCGGCAAGGTGAAGGCAGTTCAGATCCAGTGTATTACGGAGCTTTCGCGCCGTATCGCAAAGGCAGCCGCCGCAGAGGGGAACACATTTACAAGTGCACAGGCGATTGCCGAATATTATATGGAAGATTTCCGGCATCTGGATCAGGAACGGGTCTTCCTTCTGAGCTTCGACACCAGGGGAAAGCTGCTCAGTGAAAAAACAATATCCATGGGCACCGTCAGCCAGTCCTGCGTCTCACCGCGTGAGATTTTTCTGGAGGCACTGGAATGCCATGCAGTTTATGTAATTTTATTGCATAATCATCCAAGCGGCGATCCGCAGCCCAGCCCGGAGGACCGGCTTTTGACTATGCGTGTGCGTGAATCTGGAAAGCTTCTTGAGATTCCGCTGATGGATCATATTATTCTCGGAGACAGATGTTATTTTAGTTTTCGGGAAGAGGGGATTATTAAATAATTTACGAGGGATGAATCATGTTATTGCACAATGCACTTGGGATTGATCTTGGCACAGATACGATCAAAATCAGTGACCGTAAAAACCGCATCACCGTTTGTGAAAAAAATATGATCGCGATTCGCGGGAGCAGGGTGATCGCTATCGGAGATGCCGCATACGATATGTACGAAAAAACACCGGTGAACGTCAAAACTGAGTGCCCGATGATCCACGGGGTAATCGCACAGCAGAAGAACGCAGAGCTGGTGCTTTCCAGCCTTATCCGGCGCAGCCGTCATCTGCTGTCCGGCCGTCCTGCTATATATATTGCTGTCCCGCGGGATATCTCGGCGGTTGAAAAGCGGACGTATTACAATGTACTTTCCGGCACCGTCCAGGCAGGCAGAATTTTCCTGGTAGACAAAGGCATCGCCGATACCATCGGGGTCGGAGTTTCCATGGAATCGCCGCGGGCAAGCATGCTTGTCAACATCGGGGCAGGTACCACGGAGATTTCCGTCGCGGCAGGCGGAAAAATTCTTTTGAGCAAAACACTGCAGCTTGGCGGATATAAGCTGGACGAAGACATTGTCACCATGGTGCGGCGGATGTTTCATCTGAATATCGGCATGAAAACAGCAGCGGTTCTTAAAAACCGCCTTTCCTATATGATCGACGGTCCTGCTGATTCCCTTACTGTGTTCGGTATCAGTACCATTTCGGGACTCCCTGTCAATGCAGAGATTACTTCCATGGCAGTCAGTCTCGCGATTGCAGGTACGGTCGAAACAATTGCTGCCGAGCTGCGCGGGATTATCGACCGGCTTCCGCCGCAGTTTCACCGCGACATTCTGGAGGCAGGTCTGTGCCTTACCGGCGGCACCTCGCTGATTCCGAATCTGTCCGACTACATGCGCCGGGAGCTTGGCATACCGATCGCCATGGTGCGTGAGCCGGGGCTTACTACGCTGCGCGGAATACAAATGATCATGAATCATCCTGAGCTTTCACAGTGTACATTTTCACTGAAAGATCTGACCGGAACGACTATTTAAATGACTTACAAGACAGGGGTAGCTATGAAGAAAAATCACATAAGGAGTAAAACGCTGCTGTTTATTCTTTCCATTTTCAGCGGCATCATTATCATACTAAGCTTTGTGCTCGACTTTTCCGTCAATCCACTCAATTATGCAGCGGGTTATGTGCTGGCGCCGCTGCAGTCCGGCATCAACCAGGTGGGCGGCTGGCTCTCCGGAAAAATGGACTATTTTGAGGATAATCTGAATCTTGTGGCGGAAAACGAAAAGCTGCAGACGCAGGTGGACGAGCTTACCGTAGAAAATACACAGCTTCTGCAGGACCGTGAGGAACTGAACAGCCTGCGGGATCTCTACGCGCTCGATCACAAATATGAGAGCTATGAAAAGATCGGTGCCCGCGTAATCTCAAGAGAAAATGCCGGAAACTGGTTCAGCATGTTCACAATCGACAAAGGCTCCGACGACGGGCTGGCAGTTGATATGAATGTACTTGCAGGGGCCGGGCTGGCCGGTATCATTACGGAGGTTGGTCCAAATTACGCCAGGGTCCGCGCCATTATCGACGATTACAGCAATGTGAGTGCTGAAATATCCGAAACGCACGATACCTGCATTATTGCGGGAGATCTTTCACTGATCGACGACGGCAGGATCAACCTGGTAAAGCTGGACGATCCGGATTCCAAAGCGAAGATTGGGGATACAGTCGTGACATCCAATATCAGCGATAAATTCCTTCCCGGGATTCTGATTGGTTACATTACTGAGATACATACCGATTCAAATAATCTGACGCGTTCCGGATATATCTCTCCGGTTGTAGATTTTAAGTCGATCAAGGAAGTGCTTGTTGTCACAAACCTGAAGCAGAACACCGCAGAATAGGAGGGCAGTGCTATGAGGACAAAACTGATTCTGTTTGCCACCATGCTGATCTGTCTGCTGCTGCAGTGCTCGCTGCTCCCGGCGATCTCTATTGCTTCCATCACGCCGAATCTGATGATTATTTTTACGGTCTCCTTCGGTCTGATGCGCGGGAAGCGCTCCGGGCTGATCCTGGGATTTATCTGCGGGCTTTTCACCGATCTTATGTTACCGGATCTGTTTATCGGTCTGCGTGCCTTCGTCTATATGTATATCGGATATTTCAGCGGTTACTGCTATCATATCTTTTATGACGAGGACATCAAGATGCCCGTACTTTTAACTGCGGCAGGCGATTTTGTTTATGGCTGTCTTTTTTACATCACAAAATTCCTTCTGCGCGGCAGAATTGATCTGATTTATTATATCCGGCGTATTATTCTGCCGGAAATGATTTATACCATCCTGCTCACTATTATTTGTTACCGCATTTTCCTGCTGCTGAACCAGAAACTTGAAAAAATGGACAAAAGGAGTGTTGGCAGTTTTGTTTAAGCATTTTCGAAAAAGAATCATAAAATTGTTAAATTCCAGGATGCTGATTCTCAGTGTCCTGTTTATAGCGCTTGCATGTGTGCTTGTGCGCAGATTGTTTGATCTTCAGATCATCAATGGGGAAGCATACCAGGAAAGCTTCACTACACAGATCCGGAAGGAAACAACCATTCCGAGCACACGCGGCTGCATTTACGACAGCGAGGGGCAGCTGATTGCCTACAATAAGCTTGCGTACGAAGTTACCTTTCAGGATGTCGGCAGCTACGAAGGCCGATATTACTACAATTCTGAAACCGGAAAGGACGAGTATCTGTATGCCAGTGATGTGCGTAATCTGACAATTAATGGCTATCTCTACCAGATTATGCAGATTCTGTATGCAAATGGCGATGATGTCTATACCGGTGACTTCGCCATCGAGTTTGACGATGCCGGAGAATATACCTTCACCAAGAGAGGGTATAATCTGCTGCGTTTTAAAGCGGATGTCTACGGCAAACCGTATACTGCTGCGCCGGAGAATGAAGAGGTGGATGCTGCCCAGGTGCTGACGGCAGAAGAGGCGGCTGTGACAGCGGAGGAACTGGTGGCAGAGCTTGGCAGCGACGATATGTATGGGGTTAATACACTGTCAGATTACCCGGAGGAGCTGCTGGCAGAATACGGGCTGGTGAAAAACATTTCCAGAGAGGATGCGCTGAAAATGGTTGCCCTGCGCAGTGCTATCAACCAGAACAGCTACCAGAAATATGTCTCCACTACGATTGCGCGCGATATTTCCGATCAGTCGATGTCCAGTCTGATGGAAAGCAAAGGCTATTATGTCGGCGTAGACGTTATTGAAAGTTCCATCCGTGTCTACAACAACAGCCCGTATTATTCCAATATTATCGGCTACACGGGGCAGATTTCCGCAGAAGAAATTGAATCTCTGAATGAAGAGCTTGGAAGAGATGTCTACGATATCAATGATATTGTGGGAAAGGTGGGTCTGGAAGCATATTTTGAGACGCAGCTCCAGGGCACCGATGGCAAACAGGTGGTCTATGTAAACAATCTTGGTAAAGTGCTGCAGGAAGATTCGGCTGTGGAGCCTCAGGCGGGTAATAATATCTACCTTACAATTAAATCAGACTATCAGGAGGTAGGCTACCATCTTCTGGAACAGTATATTGCCGGTATTATTTATGATAAAACGCTGGATTTAAAAGAATTCGATAATACCTCCGTCAGCACGGATGACATTGTCATTCCGGTATACGATTTATATTATGCATTTTTTGAAAACAACATACTAAGCGTCTCCCATCTTGCATCCGGCGAGGCGACAGAGCTGGAGCAGCGTGTGTATCAGATGCTGCAGCAGCGGGAGAAAAAAATTTTTGATGATCTGCTGTCAGAGCTTCTTTCCGATTCGCCGCGCGCGTACAGTGAGCTGGATCAGCCGATGCAGGTGTACATGTCTTATCTGGTAGACACAACGCTGCCGGAGCTTGGCATTTTAAAAACAGATGCCATTGATAAGACGGACGATACTTACATTGCCTGGACGACCGACGAGAGCATCAGTCTGAAGGAATATCTGACCTACGCTATTTCCAGAGACTGGCTGGATGTCTCCGCTATCATGGAGGAGAGCGAGTTCTGGGATTCCGATGAAATTTTTACAAACCTCTGCGATTATCTGGAAGAATATATTGCCGACGACCATAATTTCAGCAAAAAGGTCTACAAATACATGGTGGAGGACGATACATTAAGTCCGTCGACACTCTGCCTCCTGCTGTTCGACCAGGGGATTCTGGAAACGGACGAAGCGTCATACAGCGGTCTGCAAAGCGGCAGTGTGTCCGCATATGATTTCATCCGCGAGAAAATTTATTATCTGGAGATCGCGCCTTCCAAATTTGCGGTGGCGCCATGCTCCGGTTCTCTTGTGATCGTTGATCCGAACAACGGAAATGCACTTGCCGTCGTTACCTATCCGGGCTATGACAACAACCGTCTGGCAAACGATATGGACGAGGAATATTTCGAGGAACTGGTATCCGATGCCTCCAGCCCGTTCTACAACAAAGCAACACAGGAATTGACAGCGCCCGGTTCTACCTTTAAAATGGTAACGAGCGTTGCCGGTGTTACGGAGGGTGTTGTCAGTCTGGATGAGGCAATCAACTGTACCGGCCGGTTTGACCTTATCCAGCCGGAAATTAACTGCTGGATTTACCCCGGCTATCACGGACCTCTTACGCTTTCGTCGGCGCTGGAGCAGTCGTGCAACTATTACTTCAACACAGTCGGTCTGCGTCTTGGAGATGTGGGCAATGCGGACGGCACGCTGGACGATGCCACAGGTATCGCAAAGCTGGCAAAATATGCGGAAATGTTTGGTCTTGGCGAAGAAACCGGTATCGAGATGGACGAGAGCACCCCGCAGATTTCTGATATGGCAATGGCACCTTCCGCAATGGGGCAGGGAACCCACGCCTATGCAACTGTACAGCTCGCGCGATATGTAGCGACGATCGCCAATAGCGGTACCTGCTATAATCTGACGCTGCTCGATAAGATCACCGACTCTGATGGGCGTACCGTTCTTGAACAGAATCCGACGATCCATGGTTATGTGGAGGCAGATGGATCTCTTTGGAATGCCATCCACACAGGTATGAATCAGATGGTAAACAACAATAACTATATTAAAGATGTCGGCATCGAGATGGCAGGTAAGACCGGTACGGCGGAGGAAACCGGCGTGCCCAGCCACGCTCTGTTTGTCGGCTATGCACCGTATAATGATCCGGAAATTGCTGTTGCCTGCCGTATCACAAACGGATATGCGTCCAGCCTGTCAGCGCTGCTTGCCAAAGATATGGTACAGTACATTTTCAATCTGAAAGCTAAGGACGAGCTGATTACCGGTCATGCCTCTTATAACAGTGCAGTCAGCGGTGCAAGAACAGACTAAAAGGAAAAGAGTGGGTGAGCAATGAAAAGTGGTCCGGTGATGATCAAAAGCAATAAATACGGGCTGGTCGTGCGGCTGGATAGCGAGCTGCCGTTCTCTGAGCTGACAGAAGCGGTCGCCCGGAAATTTAAAGAGGCGGCTAATTTCTTCCAGGATGCCAAAATGGCAGTGACATTCCAGGGCAGGGTACTGACAAAAGATCAGGAGGACCGCCTGGTAAACGCGATTGTCATGAACTCCCACATTCATGTAATCTGCATTGTGGACGAGCGTCCGGAGGAAGCAGCATATTATGAACAGGCGATCCGGCTTGCCGGGGAGGCTGAAGCGCGCCAGGGGCAGTTTTACCGCGGAAACCTGCGCGGCGGGCAGACTATGGAATCAGAGACGAGTATTGTTATTCTCGGTGATGTAAACCCGGGAGCTTCCGTAGTGTCAAAGGGAAATGTCGTTGTGCTCGGAGCCTGCCGGGGGAATGTCTATGCCGGAGCTTCCGGCAACCGTGACTGCTTTGTTGCTGCGCTTGTAATGAAACCGGTTCAGATACGGATTGCCGATAAAATGGCGCGCAGCGCCATTACAAAGCGCTCTGACAATGCAGAATACGCGCTTGATCCCAAGATAGCCTACATAAAAGATAACCATATATTTGTAAAAAACCTTGTGCGCAGCACGCTGGAGGACATGCTCGGAACTGCCGCACAGGAGGAATCAGAGCAAAAAGACGGCTGAAACAGTTTTCAGAGACTGATTTCCGTATATGGCAGTGCCGTTCTTTTGAAGGAACATAGGATAAGCAGGGAAATGCCCAGATTATGCTATGTGGAGGAAGAAAAATGAGTGAAGTTATTGTAGTTACATCCGGGAAAGGCGGCGTCGGAAAGACGACCGCAGTTGCAAACATTGGTACCGGACTGGCAAAATTGAACAAGAAAACCGTTCTGGTAGACACAGACATCGGACTGCGGAATCTGGATGTGGTGATGGGACTGGAAAACCGGATCGTATATAATCTGGTAGATGTCGTTGAGGGAAACTGCCGCCTGAAACAGGCGCTGATCCGTGACAAGCATTACCCAAACCTGTTTCTTCTGCCGGCAGCGCAGACACGCGACAAATCAGCCGTCACGCCGGAGCAGATGGAAAAGCTCACAGACGACCTGCGGCAGCATTTTGAGTATATTCTGCTGGATTGTCCGGCAGGCATTGAGCAGGGCTTCCGCAATGCGGTGGCAGGCGCGGACCGCGCCATTGTTGTGACAACGCCGGAGGTTTCCGCCATCCGCGATGCCGACCGCATTATCGGTCTTCTTGAGGCCGGCGGCATGAAGCAGATAGATCTTCTGATTAACCGGCTGCGGCCGGATCTGATCAGCCGCGGAGATATGATGTCTGTGGAGGATGTCTCAGAGATCCTTGCCATGCCGCTGATCGGCGCAGTGCCGGATGATACCAGCATTGTAGTTTCCACTAACCAGGGAGAGCCGCTTGCCGGGAGCGATACACCTTCCGGACAGGCATTCTTCAATGTGGCGCGGCGGATTCTGGGGGAACCGGTCACCATTCCCGATTTTTCCAGAGGAAGTTCCTTCTTCCAGAAAATGAAAGATTTTTTCCGGAAGGGTTAGGAGGGTGCTTCCATGCGTACAAACAGGACTTCTTGTACCATTGCCAGAGACCGGCTTGAGCATATGCTGCTTTCCGAAAAGCTGCAGGTAAGCCCGGAGGTGCTGGCGCAGATGAAACGGGAGCTGCGCACTGTCATACACAGGTATGTCAATCTGGAGCACACCCGCCTGAATGTACAGATACAGTTAATAAACGAGACAAAGCAAGGGGCAGAGCATGTTAAAACAATACAGATTAAGGGACTATAAATTCAGACTGGTACTCTGGACGACGATACTTTCGATTATCGGCATCATGGTAATCGGCAGCGCAGACAAGTCGCTGCAGGATAAACAGATCATCGGTCTGGTAGGCGGACTGATCATCATGGTAATCGTATCGCTGATCGACTACGTCTGGCTGCTAAGATTTTACTGGATCTTTTATGCGATCGGTCTTGGTCTGCTTGCGGCAGTTATTGCTGTTGGATCATCGGGCGGCGGCGCCACCCGGTGGCTGAATATCGGTGGTATTACAATGCAGCCGTCCGACCTCATGAAAATCTTTCTGATCATGTTTTTTGCACAGTTTTTTTCAAAGCATCAGGATGATTTAAGCAGCTTTAAGACGATTATTTTTTCCGTTATTGTGGTAGTGATACCGGTAGTTTTAATTTTGATGCAGCCAAACCTTTCCACTTCCATCTTGACACTTGTTTTATTCTGTGTTATTTATTTTGTTGCGGGATTAAGTTATAAGGTCATTGCCGGCATCCTGGTAATTATGGCTCCGGTGGCGGCGATCCTTATCGGGATCGTCCTGCAGCCCGGGCAGTCACTGATTCTGAATTATCAGCTTGTGCGCGTTCTTGCCTGGCTCTATCCTGATCAGTATCCGGATGAAGCCAGACAGCAGCTTACCTCCATTATGGCGATCGGTTCCGGGCAGCTCTATGGGAAGGGACTGGAGACGACCGCAGTGGAATCCGTTAAAAACGGTAATTTCCTTGCCGAGGCGCAGACAGACTTTATCTTTGCCGTTGTAGGAGAGGAACTTGGTTTTCTCGGCTGCTGTATTGTGATTTTATTAGAGATTCTGATTGTTCTGGAGTGTATCTGGATCGGACGCAACGCGCGTGAATTTTCCGGTACAATACTTTGCTGCGGCATGGGGGCGCTGATCGGCATACAGAGCATCATGAATATTTGTGTAGCAACCGGTCTTATGCCGAACACAGGTCTGCCGCTGCCATTTGTCAGCTCCGGTCTGACCTCGCTGATGACATTCTTTATCGGTATCGGGCTGGTGCTGAATGTGGGGTTGCAGGTAAAGAAATACTAATGTGTTGCAAAATGAAGGAGGCGGTTTTATATGAACATCGGGTTAATTGCACATGATTCAAAAAAAGGACTGATGCAGAATCTCTGCATTGCATACCGGGGAATCCTCGGAAAACATACGCTGTATGCGACCAACACGACCGGTCGTCTGGTGGAGGATGTCACCGGGCTGAACATTAACAAATATCTTGCCGGACATCTCGGCGGTGTTCATCAGATTGCGGCTCAGATCGAGCAGAATCAGATGGATATGATGATTTTCCTGCGCGATCCGCTGCAGCCAAAATCACATGAACCGGATATCAAAAATGTGTTCCGGCTCTGCGATACGTACAATGTTCCGCTGGCGACTAATCTGGCTACTGCAGAAATGCTCATCAAGTCCCTGGACAGAGGGGAGCTGGAATGGCGTGAGATGTACCGATAATTACCGGACGGACAGCCGCCGGATGCGGGCAAGAGAGAGAAGAGCGCAGCGGCGCAATGCCATATTGCTGCTGATACTGGTGCTTATCATTGTCCTGCTGACCGGACTGCTTGTTTTCCGGTTTATATTCCGTTCACATGAAATTGAGCTTACAAATCCGTACCAGATTACGGATGCTGTATTTGGTGTCCGCACAAAGACTTCTTCCCAGAACCGTGCCGATCCGTTTACAGACGGATTATGTGTTGCGGCGACTGATGTTCCCTTTGACGGCATCAGTCTGGAATACGCTGAGGCAGGGGCGATGATGGATCTGTCGCAGGAGAATGTCCTGTTTGCCCAAAATATACATGAGCGTTTGTATCCTGCCAGTCTGACAAAGATTATGACAGCGCTTGTAGCACTCAAATACGGCAATCTGGACGATGTAATCACCGTCGATGCAGTGGCGCTTGACATTGATCCGGAGTCCTCTGTATGCTACCTGGAGCTTGGTGACCAGTATACCCTGAGGCAGCTGATTTATGGGCTTCTGATCGCATCAGGAAACGATGCCGGGAATGCGATCGCATACCATGTAGGGGGCAGCATTGAAAATTTTGTTGCTATGATGAACCAGGAGGCGGCAGCGATCGGCGCGACAAATACAAACTTTATGAATGCCCACGGTCTGCAGGATGAAAACCATTATACGACGCCGTATGATATCTATCTGATGTTCCGGGAAGCACTCAAATATGACGTTTTCCAGGACGCCATCAGCAAACAGAATTATACCGTCACCTACACGGCGGGAGACGGAGAACAGTATGAGCGCACCTGGTACGCGACCAGCTATTATTTTACCGGGGAAGCTTCGGCACCGGACGGTGTGACTGTGTTTGGCGGCAAAACCGGAACGACAGATGAGGCGGGTGCCTGCCTGGCGCTGTTATCAAAGGATGCCTATGGAAACTCTTATTTCAGTGTAATTATGAAGTCAGATACCAAGACAGACCTTTATGAAGGAATGAATGAGTTGTTGTCAATTATCAACAAAAAGTAGTTGTAATTTATGAAGCGGTGCATTATAATTGTACATATACGAAACTTAAGGAGGAGATTACAATGATACAGATCATAGCGGGGAATAAAGGAAAGGGCAAAACCAAATATTTACTTGAAAAGGTAAACACGGAAATTAAATCTGTACACGGTAATATCGTTTATTTGGACAAGAGTTCACAACACATGTACGAACTGAATAATAAGGTTCGTCTGATTGATACCTCAGAATTTATGCTGACAAGTCCGGACGCATTTCTGGGATTTGTCTGCGGGATCATTTCGCAGGATCACGACCTGGAGCAGGTCTATCTGGACAGCTTTTTAAAAATTGCAAGCCTTGGGGAAAAAGAGGTAGCCTCCATGCTTGATAAACTGGAAAACCTTGGAGAAAAATATCAGATTACTTTTGTGATCAGTATTTCTCTGGATGCACATGAACTGCCGGAAAACATGCAGAGCAAAGTGATCGTTTCTCTTTAATCTATTTTACATAACAGGATTTATGCCGGATGAATCTTTTATCCGGCATTTTTTATCTTATAGAAATTTCGTCGGATTTTTCTGTAAAACAGCATAAGACAGGGAATCTGCGTGGAAATAAGAAATATCTAAAGGAGTATCTATGGCAATTATCCGGAAACGTGAACAGAAAAAAGTGGTAAAGATTCATCAGCACTCCATAGTGAATATTGGCACGATCACCTTCGGCATCGTTTTCGTATATCTTTTGATCTATCTGATCATGTATCTTACGAATGACCGCATCATCGCTTATGAAGTCACAGCCGGATCACTGTCCGGCAATTACCGCTACACGGCAATCGCGCTGAAAAGTGAACAGCTTGTTACCAGCAGCGAAGCAGGACCGATCCACTATTATGTCCGGGAGGGCAGCAAGGTCGGTGTGGGCAGCGGCGTGTATTCTATCGGAACTATGGACCTTGCCGCTTCCACGGCAGGAGATGATCTTGCCGAACTGGACGATAGCGACTATGCCACCCTGCGGAGCATCGCCTCCAATTTTGCCGGCAATTATTCCTCCATTTCCTACCAGGACACCTACAATTTCAAGGCGGATGCCCAGACAGCAATGATTGAGCTTCTCTCAAAAAAGGTGCTTGATTCCACGGAGCAGGGGATCAGCGCCGGGCTGAATCTGATTCCGTCTGAAAAAGAAGGCATTGTAGTCTATTCTGTGGACGGTATGGAGGATCTGACCATCGACAATATCACATCCGACATGTTCAGCAGGAAAAACTACAGCCGTGAGAACCTGCGCATGAACGAAACGGTGAAGGCAGGAGATGTGGTGTACAAGCTGATCACCAGCGAGGAATGGTCACTTGTCATCCCGCTGAATAAAAAAACGGCGATGGAGCTCGCTGATTCCAGAACAGTCCGCTTCCGCTTTATGGAAGACGGCTCAGCCTTCAACGCAGATTTCAGTATTCTCCAGAACGATTCCGACTATTTCGGAAAGCTGGATATCAGCAATTCCGTGATCCGCTTTGCCGGGGACCGCTTTGTTGAAATTGAGCTGCTCATCAACCGCCAGAGCGGACTGAAAATTCCAAACAGCGCCATCGCAGAGAAGGTATTTTATCGGATTCCAAAGGAATATGTGACGGAAAACGAGCAGACCGAAAATGAAATTACGCTCCGCAAGGAGACCTATAATACGGACGGCTCGGCAGTTGTGCGCATTATTACAGCCACCGTCTATGATAAGACAGACACAGATTACTATGTGGATACCTCAATGTTTGAAGAGGGCGATTACGTACTGATGAAGGATTCTTCGAAGCGATATCAGATCTCCGACACCAAAACGCTGACCGGTGTCTACAATATCAATAAGGGGTATCCTGTTTTCCGTGAAATTACAATTCTTGACCAGAACCAGGAATACTGCATTGTGGAGAGCAATTCTATTTACGGACTGGCGCAGTATGACCAGATTGCTCTGGATGCCTCCACAGTAAAAGATGAAGCATTTGAAGAATAGGAGTGACTGGCATGATAGCAGAAAATTACAGATATGTGCGCAGCAGGATCGATGAAGCGTGCCGCCGCGCAGGCAGAAACCCGCAGGACGTGACGCTGATTGCCGTGAGCAAGACGAAACCGGTATCCATGATTGAAGAGCTGCTGCCGGAGGGTGTGCTGGATTTCGGTGAAAACAAGCCGCAGGAGCTGAAGGAAAAGTATGAGGTGCTCCCGAAAAACCTCCGCTTCCATATGATCGGGCACCTGCAGCGAAACAAAGTAAAATACATTATCCCGCGAGCCTGCATGATCCACTCAGTCGATTCACTGCGCCTTGCGGAAACCATTCAGGAGGAGGCAGATAAGCATCAGCGGATTATGCCGGTACTGGTAGAGGTAAATATTGCGCAGGAAGAGTCTAAATTCGGTCTGTCCGCAAAAGAGACCCCGGATTTTGTACAGACGCTTTCCAGGTTTCCGAATCTTTGTGTAAAAGGTCTCATGACAATTGCGCCGTTTGTGGAAAATCCCGAAGATAACCGGGTGCATTTTCGAAATTTATACAATTTATTTATTGACATTAAAGCGAGAAACATTGATAATGTAGATATGTGTATTCTCAGCATGGGTATGACAAATGATTATGAGATTGCCGTTGAAGAGGGCGCTACCCATGTGCGCGTGGGTACCGGGATATTTGGTGAACGCAGTTATCAATGACATTAGAGAGGATGTAGTATGAGCATTTTAGATAAGTTTTTAAATGCAATGAAGCTGAACGACGACGATTACGATGATGACGATTTTCTGGACGATGACGCTGACGATTATGATGATCCGCGCCCCAAAAAGAGTCTTTTCCGAAAAACAGGCAGAGACGAGCCGCTGGATGATTTTGACGACGATGAAGCAGACGATGAACCGGTAATGCGCAAATTTACCAGACAGCCTGCAAAGACCGTCAAGACCACGCAGGCAAAAACAAAGCCGGTAACATCCGCCGCCACCTCAAAGGTTTCACCGATCCGCACCAGAAAAGGGGCAAATGATATGGCTGTCTGTGTCGTGAAACCAAAGAGCATGGAAGATGCGCGGGAGATTACAGAAACACTGCTTGCCAACTGTACGGTGGTTCTGAATATGGAAGGGCTTGACCTGGACCTTGCGCAGCGCATTATTGATTTTACTTCCGGCTCCTGCTATGCGATTAATGGAAATCTTCAGAAGATCAGCAATTATATTTTCATCATCACTCCGGCTGCAGTCGACGTGTCCGGTGATTTCCAGGATATCCTGAGCGGCGCCTTCGATATTCCATCCATGAATTATAATTATTAAGACATGAACCGCGAAGAAGAACTGTTTCAGAAAAGACTGCTGGAGCTTGCCAGAAAGGCGGACAGCAGAAATATTATCACCTTTACGGATTTTCTGAATTTAAACGAACTGAATATTTATCATCAGAGCGCCGGATCCCTTTCCTTTGTAAAATGCATGGGTTCTGGCGGATATGAGCAGGCAGAGCGTCAGATACTAGCTTTTATACCTGATGCTCTTTGTTGCTGTCTGGCGGACTCTGATGATGCTGCCCGGCGGAAGGAATCTGTCCATTATCCAATCGCCTGTCTGCGCATTGAACCGCAGAATAAAAAATTTTCCGGGCAGCTTACGCACCGTGATTTTCTCGGTGCGGTGTTAAATACCGGCATTGAACGCAGCACCATCGGGGATATTCTCGTTGACGACCAGACGGCATGGATATTCTGTCTGGAGCGGATGGCAGACTTTCTCTCAGAAGCCCTCACACGCGTCAAAAATACTCCGGTCGATGTCTGTCAGGTGCCGCCCGAAAAAATTGATTACAGACCAAAATACGAGCTTGTACGGGGTTCTGTTGCTTCAGTACGGCTGGACAGCCTGCTCGCGCTTGCCTTCGGATCGTCCAGGAGCAGCCTGACCGGTCTGATCGGGGGCGGAAAAGTATTTGTCAATGCCAGGCTTGTCACCTCAAACGGATATAAAGTAAAAGAGCACGATCTGATCTCTGCACGCGGACTGGGACAATTCCGTTATCTGGGCGTCTGTTCCAGCACAAAAAAGGGCCGTCTGATCGCAGAGATTGAAAAATATATTTAACAGTAAGGGAGATTATCGGAAATGGCACAGGAAAAAGAACAGAAAAACACGCTGACCGTAAAAACGGACCGCACAGGCGGCTACACAATTTATTTTGAACAGGATTTTGCCCGTCTGGCGGAGGTTCTGGAGACGGACTGCGCCATTTCCGGGCGCAAGCTGTGCATCGTAACGGACACAACTGTCGAAAAGCTTTATCTGGAAGAGGTAACGCGGGTGCTTGAGGGGAAATGCCGTGCGCTGACCACATTTGTTTTTACGGCGGGAGAGCCTTACAAAACACTGGATACTGTGCGCAGCCTGTATGAGCAGCTCATTCTGGCGCATTTTGAGCGACGCGATATGCTTGTCGCGCTCGGCGGAGGCGTTGTCGGCGATCTGACCGGCTTCGCAGCAGCCACCTATCTGCGCGGCATCGCTTTTGCACAGGTGCCTACCACGCTGCTTGCCCAGGTAGACAGCAGCATCGGCGGCAAGACAGGTGTTGATTTTGACAGCTACAAAAATATGGTCGGCGCTTTTCATCAGCCGTCTCTTGTTTATATGAATGCGCAGACACTCTCCACACTTTCCGGTGAACAGTTTGCCTGCGGCATGGGAGAGGTCTTAAAGCACGGACTGATCCGCAGCGGCACCTACTACACCTGGCTGATCGAGCATATCAGCGAGATTGCGGAGCGTGATGCCGATACACTGCAGGAGATGGTGATGGAAAGCTGCCGGATCAAGCGCGCTGTTGTCGAAAAAGATCCGACTGAAAAAGGAGAGAGAGCACTTCTTAATTTCGGGCATACCATTGGACATGCTATCGAAAAAGTAAAGTCTCCCAAACTGCTCCATGGACAGTGTGTGGCGCTCGGCTGTGTCGCTGCCGCTTATATTTCTTTTAAACGCGGTTTGCTTTCCACTGAAGAATTTTATGAAATCCGCGATATGAATATCGGCTTTGATCTGATGTTCTCCGTGGATGCCATTGATCCGCAGGAGATCCTTTCCATCACGAAATCCGATAAAAAAATGGATCAGGGAAGTGTGAAATTTGTTCTTCTGAAAAAAATCGGGAAAGCTTTTGTTGACAATACTGTTACGGATGAGGAGATTCTGGAGGCGGTTAACTTTATCCTGTATACGGAGACGAACGATTAAATATACATATCATCATAAGGAGGCTTCTGTATGGGAAAATATCCGGTCGGAAAAAAAGCGGCAATATTTACTGCAATCGTTGTACTGATTGCGCTGCTTGCCGCAGACCAGTTCAGCAAATATCTTGCTGTCCGCTATCTGGAAGGAGCAGCGGATGTGATATTGATTCCCGGCGTTTTTCAGCTTTCCTACCTGGAAAATACCGGCGCTGCCTGGGGAATGCTGCGCGGTATGCAGTGGATATTCCTGCTTCTTACAGCATTCATTGTAATCGCGGTATGTTTTCTCTGGCATAAGGTGCCGTTTGAGAAAAAATACCGTGCATTCCGGATACTCAGTACCTTTTTTCTGGCCGGAGCCATCGGAAATGCCATCGACCGTTTGTTTCGCGGCTATGTGGTTGATTTTTTCTATTTCAGCCTTATCAATTTCCCGGTATTTAACGTGGCAGACTGTTACGTCTGCATTTCCCTTGTACTTCTGTTGATTATTTATCGAAATGAGGATTTTTCATGGATGAACAGCAAATCTTAACAGTGGAACCGGATGCTGCCACAGAACGGATTGATAAGTATCTCTCCGGCAGGCTGTCCGGCTCCCGTTCTTTTCTGCAGAAATTGTTGAAGGAGAGCCGGGTATCCGTAGGCGGTATCCCGGTAAAAGCAAGCTACAAAGTTGCTGCCGGGGATAAAATCTGCGTGGAAATTCCGGCACAGACTGAACCGGATATTCTGGCGGAGGACATCCCGCTGGACATCCTCTACGAAGACGACGATCTGCTGGTTGTCAATAAACCAAAGGGAATGGTCGTTCACCCAGGTGCCGGACACTACAGCCATACACTGGTAAACGCACTGATGTTTCATTGCAGGGATAATCTCTCCGGTATCAACGGCGTACTCCGTCCCGGCATCGTTCACCGCATCGACCAGAATACTACCGGCTCCCTGCTGGTCTGTAAGAATGATTTTTCACACAATTTTATCGCCGCACAGCTCAAGGAACATTCTATCACCCGCAGATACCGTGCAATCGTGCATGGGAATCTGTCATCGGACGGCACGGTGAATGCACCCATCGGAAGACATCCGACGGAGCGTAAGAAGATGGCAGTAAATGAGAAAAACGGTAAGCCTGCCGTCACGCATTATCATATTCTGGAGCAATTTGAAAAGTATACTTATATAGAATGCATCCTGGAAACCGGCAGAACTCACCAGATCCGCGTGCATATGAGCAGCATCCGGCATCCTATCCTCGGCGATGACGTGTACGGTCCGGTAAAATGCCCTTTTCCCGGGCTCCTGGGACAGACACTGCACGCACAGGTGCTTGGCTTTGTTCATCCACGTACCGGTGAGTATATGGAATTTTCTGCTCCGCTTCCTCAATACTTTGAAGAGCTGCTGACGAAGCTGCGTTACTGAACCGTAATTTTTCATAAAATCTGTGTACATTTTCAATATTTTGTTGTATAATATATCCAAGTACTAATTTTATATCTCACACGGTAGCGGAATAATATCCGCCTATGTATAGAAAGGGGAATTTGTTTTATGGCATGCAAATCAGTAATTACCATTGGAAGACAATATGGAAGCGGCGGGAGAGAAATCGGGCAGAAGCTCGCAGAGCTTCTCGGCATAAAATGTTACGATAATGAGCTTCTGGACCGCGCGGCAAAGGAGAGTGGCATCTGCCAGGAGTTGTTTGAAAATCATGATGAAAAACCGACAAACAGCTTTTTATATTCTCTCGTCATGGATACGTACTCCATGGGCTACGCGTCGGCAGCACTATCGGGAATGCCGATCAATCACAAGGTTTTTCTGGCACAATTTAACGCTATCAAAAAAATTGCGGATGAAGGTCCCTGCGTGATGGTCGGGCGCTGCGCAGACTATGCGCTGGATGATTATCCAAACCGTATTTCTGTTTTTATCTACGGCAGTATGGATAGGCGCATCCGCAGAGTTGCAGAAAGGCACAACTTTACCGATGCAAAGGCAAAGGATGCCATCACAAAAACAGACAAGCAGCGCGCAAGTTATTACAATTATTACACAAACAAGCGCTGGGGCGACATTTCCAGCTATGACCTCTGCATCAACAGCAGCATGCTCGGTGTTGACGGTACCGTAGAAATTCTGCGCCAGTTTATCGAAGAACGTGAAGCGCTTCTGGCAAAAAATAAAAAGGAAATTTAACAAAATGAAATTTGTAATTCAGCGAGTAACAGAGTCTTCGGTAACAGTCGATGAAAAGGTTATCGGAGCCATTCAGAAGGGTTTCCTGGTGCTTATTGGAGCCGGAAAAGAAGATACCCGTGAAAATGCCGATGCCCTGATTAAAAAAATGATCGGGCTTCGCATCTTTGAGGATGCCAACGGAAAGACCAATCTGTCTCTGAAGGATGTGGACGGCAGTCTGCTTCTGGTATCCCAGTTTACCCTCTATGCAAATTGTAAAAAAGGAAACCGCCCCAGCTTTATCGAAGCCGGGGAGCCGGAAATGGCAGAAGAGCTTTATAACTATATTGTCTCTGAATGTAAAAAACAAGTGCCTATCGTAGAGACCGGCTCTTTTGGTGCAGATATGAAGGTGGCACTGGTGAATGACGGACCATTTACCATTATCCTTGAAAATTGATAAATTTGCTAAAATGAATTGCGGGCTGCCAGATGGCGCCCGCATCTTAATACGCTAATAATTTACATAACTATATTATGTACATTTACGGTTCCCGCAGATGTACAGCAGAAGCAGCGCTGCGCCTGCGCGCATCATCCATCGCTGCATAATGCTTTTTCGTTGTATTTACATCTTTGTGTCCCAAAACATCCGCCACCAGGTAGATGTCATTGGTTTCCTGGTACAGACTGGTTCCGTAGGTACTGCGAAGCTTATGCGGTGTGATTTTTTTTGTAGACGTAATTTGCTGTGCATACTTTTTTACGAGATTTTCGACCGCCTGCACACCGAGCCGTTTCCGCTGCGTAGAAAGAAACAATGCATTTTCATGACCCGCCACAGGGGTGATGCCGCAACGTTCCTTCAGATAATCCTGCAGAGCTTTTTCAACCTCATCCCCGAAATAGACGACCATTTCATTGCCGCCTTTGCGGACAACTTTGATTCCATTATTTTTGAAGTCAATATCGCCAATATCCAGCCCGACGCACTCGGAGACACGAATGCCGGTGCCAAGAAGCAGCGTGACCAGAGCAAGATCACGCAGCTTTGTTTTCTCCCAATATACTTTTTTCTGACCGGACAGCGAATCCCCGGCATGCTCTATATAATCCAGCAGAGATGCCGTTTCATCTGTATCCAGGCGCACAATCGCTTTATCATGGATTTTGGGCATGTCCACAAGCACGGTCGGATTTGTTTTAATCAGCTCACGCTTAAAATAGTAAGCATAAAAGCCGCGCAAAGCTACCATTTTTCGCTTTAAAGCACGTTCACCGTTTGTTTTCAGACCATCCTCAGATTGATATACCTTTAAATATTCCAGATATTCTTCAATATCAACCGGTTTGACTTTATCAAGAATATCCAGCGGAATATCCGTCATTTCTTTTCCGCGAAGCGACGGATTTTCATCTAACAGAAACTGAAAAAACAAACGGATATCATATGCATAGGAAATTCTGGTGCGCGTCGAAGTGGTTGGCTCAATGGCACGGAAATAATCCCTGGCAAAGCCAGGCATGGTTTTTAAAATTTCACGCATTCGCAAAGTATTGTCTACCTTTACCTGTTCGTGATAAGTAAGCTGATTTTTGTCCATTTTGTGATTCCTTTCGCAAATAAGCCTTTTCACACATACATCTATTGGAAAAACTATGGTTTGTCGTATAGATGTATCTATCCCTATAAATTATCACACCACTTCCAGATTGTCAAGAACACAATTGCTCATATGCAAGCATGGATTTCCCGCCGCCAGTCCGGATGTCTCTCTATTTCTGCTCATCTGAATAATATGGGATGGTCAGAATCTGACCATATTGCAGCGTTGCTCCCAGATGATTGATTTTCTTTATTTCACGGATATATTCGTTTACGCTCCGGTATTCTTCTGTCATATACTGCATGGCAATGTCCCATAGTGTATCGCCGCTTTCTACGCGCACTTCAGCATAGTATTTATAGGTCTGCGGTCTTTCCGCCTGCGCACCAAAATTATGAAAAAGAATCGAAACGGTAAGTGACAGCACAACCATCGCGCAGATGGATGCGATCCGTCTGTTTCTCTGAATCCTGCGTCTCTGAAGTATTCTCTCTTTTCTTGTTCTGCTCATAAGTATCTCCCTCACTTTTCCCCTTAAGTATAATCAGAACCTGTGTTCGATATCTTGATTATACAGTCAGAACAAATGTTTGTCAATACTTTTCGAACATATTTTCGAACATGTTTTTGTGAACAGAAATTTGCACTAGCTAGAACGCTTCTTTCGCTTTTGTCAATCCTTCTTTCATTACCCCCATCGTGCGGTCATAGGATGCCTGGGCTTCTTCCCGGATATCCGCGATTCCCGTAGTACTTTCAATATTTGCCACATCGTCCAGCGGCAGAATATAGTACTTTGAACCGCTCTCATCTGAATAACGGTATACCCAGGTCGGCAGCAGATCAACATCTGTCAGCGAAACCTTTCCTCTGCTGTCCTGGTGCAAATGCAGAGTAATCATCGCACCGTCCTCCGTATGTCCGGTTGGCATCTCATCCATCAGATAGGTACGCTGATTGCTGAGCGCATTTCCTTCTGAATACACCACAAACATCTTTGCACCGTCCGCGGACGTAAGCACATCGATAGGCTGTTCACAGTGCGGATGTCCTCCAATAATTGCGTTTATGCCAAGATCGCAGAGCTTCTGCGCGATTTCATCCTGATATTGCGCTTCTTGCAGCTGGTACTCCGTTCCCCAATGCATGTTTGCAATGATAAACTGTGCACCCTCCGCTTTCATTTCCCGGATGTTTTCTTCCATCTCCGCATAGAAAGAAGGAAGATCATCGTAATTAAAAGAATTCAGCAGCGGCGCATCAGCCGTCTCAAGAATCATTCCGTTGATGCTCTTATCGGGACCGCCTGTCACGTTTGTTGTCTCATAGACATAATCAGTAAACCCTACTTTTATGCCATGGATGTCTGCTATGTAATACCGTTTTTCCAGTTCATTTTTCCGTATTCCGGTATAGGCAATGCCCTTTTCCCCATAGACCTCCATGGTGCGCATAAAGCCATAGGACCATGCATCGTAAATATGATTAGTCGCAAGCATCTGCAGATCCACACCGCTGCCTTTGATATTTTCAATAATCACATCCGGTGACTTAAAATTGGGATAACCGGAATAGCCAAGATCTTCCCCGCCAAGTGCTCCCTCAAATTCACAGGTCATATAATCCGGCGCACTGTAATAAGGAGTAATATACTTGTAAATGGAAGAAAAATCATAGTTTCCCTCCGCATCCGGATAGGAATCGATAAACGGAGAATGCAGCAGCATACAGCCGGTACTGCCGATAGTAATATCCTTTTCCTCATAAACCGGCTCTGTCTCCGCGGCAAGTTCCGTGACAGGTTCCGTCTCGCGCGATGCCGACAGTGCGTCTCCGGCCAGATGTACAAGCTTTGAAACGCCCAGAAATAACAGAAGTATTACCGCTGCCGCGCACAAAACAATCCCGCCACCCTTTGCTGTCATCTGCAGCAGCTCTCTCCTGCGGTACTGTTTAAATTCTTCCCCGGACAAAGTCTTTTTCAGTTTTTCCCTTTTTCTCTTTGCTTTTTTCGCACGCAGTCTGCATTCACAGTAGGCGTCCTCCAGCCAGTAGCCAAAATCCACAAATTTATCTGCAATTTTACCTGCCATTTTTTTCCACATAGATTTCATAACTCACTTCATCTTCCCGGTATTTTAAAATTTGTTTTTCCTTACTGCATACTTCATCCGGCAATTTCTGTCAGTTCCCGGATATCATGTATTTCATATGTGATATTAAGACCGGCAGGTGCCTGATTTCTTCCAGGGTTATACCAGCACGTATCCAGCCCCGCATGAATGCCTCCCTGGATGTCCGCTGTCAGGGAATCGCCGACCATCAGTGCCTGCTCCTTTTTAAAGCCCGGAATCTGTGCAAACACATAATCGAAATATTCCTTCTGCGGCTTTGGTACGCCAACCTCCTCGGACACAAAAATGCCCTTTACGAGCTTATCCAGTCCGCTGCGCGCAAATCTGCTGTACTGCGTGGCGGCAACACCGTTTGTCACAATATAAAGATCATGCGTTTTTCCCAGTGCTTCACACACTTCATAGGCATGCGGGATCAGAAATCCGCCCTTTCCAAGCTCCTCGTGATACGTGCGGCGCACCATTTCGGGATCTGCTGTGATAGCAAGCGCCTGGAAAAGACGTCTGAAACGCTCAACAAGCAGGGTATCTTTGTCAAAAATACCCTGCTCAAACTCTTCCCAGCATCTCTTATTAATGCCGGAATACAGCGCTAAAATTTTTTTATCGAACGGAAGCTGATGACGGCGCAGAGCATTTTCCAGTCCCTGCGCCTCTGCCTTCTTAAAATCCAGCAGTGTTTCGTCCGCATCCAGAAATAACGTCTTATATCTCATAAACGCCCCGCAAAATTAATGATGGAACAGACGGATACCGGTAAATGCCATAACCATGCCGTATTTATTGCAGCACTCGATCACCAGGTCATCACGCACAGATCCACCCGGCTGCGCGATATATTTCACGCCGCTCTTATGAGCGCGCTCAATATTATCGCTGAACGGGAAGAAAGCATCCGAACCAAGCGTTACGCCATCCATCTGATCCAGCCATGCACGCTTTTCTTCTCTGGTGAACACCTCTGGTTTTGTCTTAAATATTTTCTGCCATGCGCCATCCGCCAGCACGTCCATGTACTCCTCGCCAATATATACGTCGATGGCATTGTCGCGGTCTGCGCGTCGGATGCCGTCAATAAACGGAAGATCCATCACCTTCGGGCACTGACGCAGCAGCCAGTTATCCGCCTTCTGTCCGGCAAGTCTTGTACAGTGTACGCGGGACTGCTGTCCGGCCCCGATACCGATTGCCTGTCCGTCTTTCACAAAGCAGACAGAATTTGACTGTGTATATTTCAGTGTAATGAGCGCAATTTTCATATCACGGATTGCCGCATCGGACAACTCTTTCTTTTCTGTAACAATATTTGAAAGCAGCGCATCGTCGATCGGCAGCTCCTGACGCCCCTGTTCAAATGTAACGCCGAACACTTCCTTGTGCTCGATCGGCGCCGGTACATAATTTTCATCAATCCGGATGACGTTATAATTACCGTTCTTCTTTGTCTTCAGAATTTCCAGCGCTTCCTCTGTATAGCCCGGAGCGATCACGCCATCGGAAACTTCGCGCTTAATCAGCATGGCAGTATCCCTGTCGCAGGTATCGGACAGCGCGATAAAATCGCCAAAGGAGGACATTCTGTCCGCTCCGCGCGCTCTCGCATAGGCGCATGCCAGCGGGGATAATTCGCCGCAGTCATCCACCCAGTAAATCTTTGCCAGCGTCTCTGTGAGCGGAAGTCCGATCGCCGCGCCGGCCGGTGAAACATGTTTAAAGGAGGTTGCTGCAGGAAGCCCGGTAGCCTTTTTCAGTTCACACACAAGCTGCCAGCCGTTCAGCGCATCCAGAAAGTTAATGTAGCCCGGTTTTCCGGAAAGTACTTCAATGGGAAGTTCTCCTTCCTGCATGTAGATGCGGGAGGGCTTTTGATTAGGGTTACAGCCATATTTTAACTGCAGTTCTTTCATGATCTCATATCCTTTCTCTCGTGTTTAATTGTTTTTATTTACAATCCTTGTCTGATATTCTCCGGTAGCAATGTCGATGTAGCGTACAAAGAGGGATACCTTATTATCCTCATTCAGACTGCTCCAGAGCATCTCTGTGAATGTCTCAATATCGTCCGGAATTGTTACCGGCTTCGGCTCTCCTGCAAAGCTTGGCAGCGGATTGCCGTCACACTGATAGGTGTGGATAAAATGTCCCTCGCCTGCCTTCGGATTTTCATAGGCAAAGGTAAAACGCTGGCAGCTCTCCGGGTCTCCCTGGTTACTCTTTAAAATAGACATCGCATAGTTATATTTTCCGTCCTCAATATGCATAATTCCCGAAATACGCGGTGTATAGTTCGGCGCATCCGGCTCAAATTCCCGGCTGCGCAGAGACTGCTCAAATGTAAGCTGACGGTCCATGCCCTCATAAATCGTATCAGTCTGATCGCCGTTCGTAACAATTGTCTTGTTGCCAAGCACGCGGACTGGTGCGTAAATGATGAGGCTCGGATCAGTGAGCTTTGCCGGATCAAATGCCTGCGTGCGGATGCCTGCGCCATCCTCCACAAACACGCGGTTGCGGCTGTTTTCACTTCGTCCCATGATGAAGTACGCAGCGACAGCCTTTGTGCCATCCTCCGACTTTCCAATCACAATTCCTCTTCCGGGGTAAGCATTGTTTTTCAGTTCCTGTTCCAGTGATAATCTGCCCATGTTTTTCTCCTTTCTGTATGTCAAAAACCGCCTGAGGACCTGTCTCGTCAACAGCGGTCGCCCAGGCGGTCGGCATTAAAATAAGTTGTACTTCCCACAGGTAACCCTGCTCTTCCGCCAGTCGTACAACTGCTTTTTTGATTATAACTTATTTTTCTGAAATTCTCAACTGGTTTTTATAAATCAGATCACATAATTGTTTCCCATTTCCATCTGCCACTGTGCCAGATCCTCCAGAGTATATCTGTCCACAACACCGCGGATCGCCCCGTCCAGCTCCTTCCACAGACGCAGCGTCACGCACTGCTCCTGCCGTGGACAAAGGTTTGTCTCATCCTCCAGGCATGCCACCGGAGCAAGGCTGCCCTCCGTGAGGCGCAGAATCATTCCGACCGTGTAATCCTTTGGCTGCTTTGCCAGGCGGTAGCCGCCCTGCGGACCGCGGATGCTCTTTAAATATCCGGCTTTCGAGAGAATCGTAACGATCTGTTCCATGTATTTCACAGAAATATCCTGCCTTTTTGCAATATCCTTTACACGCACCGGCCCGTCCCCGCCCATCACGGCAAGATCCAGCATAATACGCAGCGCATATCTTCCCTTTGTC